>DATBXG010000537.1:0-4286 GCA_036514415.1 Paraburkholderia sp. | reverse complement strand
GAGCAAATAGCGCGTCCGTTTTTCCATGCGACCAACGCGGCGAGCGCGTCGCGGTACCATGATCGGCAAGGCGCCGCACGAGACGGCGCAACCCGCTAGGGAGACGACACCATGCCCTCGCCTTCGCTCGAATTCTGGTTCGACCTCGCCAGCAATTACAGCTATCTGAGCGTGATGCGCATCGAAGCGCTCGCCGGGCGCGCCGGCGTGGACGTACGCTGGCAGCCCTTCCTGCTCGGTCCGATTCTCGAAGCGCTCGGCTGGGAAGGCCCGCCCTTCGTCGTGCAGAAGGAAAAAGGCGCTTACGTATGGCAGGACATGCGGCGGCAATGCCGCAAATATGCGCTGCCGTGGCAACGACCCAGCGAGTTTCCACGCCGCAGCGTGCTGGCCACACGGATCGCGGTCCTCGCCGACGACGAGCCTTGGCTGCCCGCCTGGTGCCGTGCCGTGATGACGCGCAACTACGGCGACGACCGTGAAGTCGATTCGCCCGAAGCCGTCACGCAGATGCTCACGGCGTTGGGCCTGCACGCACAGCGACTCATCGAGGAAGCAGGCAGCGATGCGAACCGGCAACGCCTGCGCGTGCGGACACAGACGGCCCGCGATCTCGGCATCTTCGGCGCGCCGACCTTCTTCGTCGGCGAGGAAATGTTCTGGGGCAACGACAGGCTGGAAGACGCGCTCGACGCCGCACTCTCTGCGCGCCAGGTCTTGTTCGACGGCTAGCCCTCTTCCCGCGCGGTCGTCCTTCCGTTTTCTGTCAGGAATTTCTGTCCCTTATTTTTAAGACAGAACTGCTACACTGCGCCATACGTCAGGGTTTCCTGACTAATGCGGCTCAGATTACTACGCATTCCTACATATTTTATCGCGCGCTCGCATCAGAGTCGTCGCCATGCCATCTGGACGGCACGAACCGAAAAACGGCGCAACGCACGAAAACCAAACGGAGCACGATCATGACGCATTGGGGTCGACGAAGTATTTGCCTCGCACTACTAATTATACTTAGCGCCTCTGCCCATGCAGACCTCGAATGCTCCACCACGCGCAGCGGCTTCCGGTTCGAATCGGATAGCTGGGTGGGCTCCGACAAACTGGAGCACTTTGCGGTCTCCGTACCACTCGGGGCCGCCGGCGGCTGGCTCATGCGGGACACGGACCATCCTGTGGTCTATGGCACGCTGATCGGTACGGTCCCGGGGCTCGCACTACAGGTCCTGAACGGCACTTGTCCCACGGGCGGCTTCTCGTACAAGGATCTGTTCGCCGATGCGCTCGGCGCGCTCACGGGCGCGTGGCTCGCACACTGGGCGGTCACGTATTCACGCGATTCGCACAGCCGAACCTTCGGACTGCGTTATGACAATGCGTTTTGAGGTGCATGCTGCTTCGTGAGGCGTGAACGCAGGCAAAGCCTTTGGCGTCAGGCAGTTAGCTTCGATATCCCAGGGTTATGAACAGGGGCTTCAACAAAATCTGTGGAAAAGTGAGCGTGCGAGTTACCCACAGATTTTGTTGGCAGCCCTGTGGAAAAGGTCTGGACAGCTCGGCCAACTCCTTGCCGCAGAAGGAAATTCCGTCCACCAAACAAAACACGGCGCGCCGTTGCCGACGCGCCGTGTTCATTTCGTGAAGCTGACTGATTGCGAGTGGCGGAGCCGCGTTATGGCTTGTTCGACTCGAACAGATCCATGATCTGCTTCTTCTCTGTTGTGGTCACGCTGGGCGGCGACATCCCGCCCGGTCCCATGCTGCCGGTCGCACCGCTCGCATCGCTCGCGGCACCGGCCGGATTCGCCGAGTCGAGACCGATGCTCGACACGAAGCCGTTACCCGGCGTCATGTCCGAGAAGAAGAGCTCACCGTCGATCGTCGTGAGGCCCTCGGGCATTGCCGGCTGTTCCTGGGGCACGCCGCGCAGCGCGCGCTGCATGTACTCCACCCAGATCGGCAGGGCGAGCTGCGCGCCGAATTCGCGGCTCCCCAGGCTCTTCGGCTGGTCGTAGCCCATCCACGCCACGGCGACGAGCGTGCGCTGATAGCCCGCGAACCAGCCGTCCTTGGCGTCGTTGGTCGTACCGGTCTTGCCCTGCAGGTCGTCGCGATGGAGCACGTTGGTGCCCGCGCCCGTGCCCGCCGTCGCCACCGAGTGCAGCAGGCTGTTCATCACGAACGCGTTACGCGGCGAGAGCGTTTGCGGCGCGTTGCGGCCCGCCACGAGCGGCTGCGCACGCAGGATCGGCTGGCCGTGTGCGTCGTCGACTTCGGCGATCAGGTACGGGTTGATGCGATAGCCGCCGTTCGCGAACACGCTATATGCGCCCGCCGACTGCAGCGGCGTGACGAGGCCCGCGCCGAGCGCCATCGGCAGGTACGGCGGAGTCTTGTCCGCATCGAAGCCGAAGCGCTGCGTCACGTAGTCCTGCGCGTACTTCGTGCCGATGTACGAGAGGATGCGGATCGACACGAGGTTCTTCGACTTCTGCAGCGCGAGGCGCATCGGCATCGGGCCATCGGGCTGGTCGTCGTCCTTCGGCTCCCAGGCGTCGCCGCCCGGCGTGCTGGGCGGGAAGTACAGCGGCGCGTCGTTGATGATCGTCGCCGGACCGAGCCCCTTCTCGAGCGAAGCCGAGTAGATGAACGGCTTGAAGCTCGAACCCGGCTGACGCCACGCCTGCGTGATGTGGTTGAACTTGTTCTTGTTGAAGTCGAAGCCGCCGATCAGCGCGCGGATCGCACCATCCTGCGGCGTGAGCGAGACGAGCGCGCCTTCGACCTGCGGCAGTTGCGTGATCTGCCAGTTGCCCTTCGCGTCGGCCATCAGGCGCACGATCGAGCCCGGGCGAATGCGCAGCGCCTGCGAGGCGTGCGGCGAGAGCGCGGCGGCCACGAAGCGCAGGCCTTCGCCGGTCACTGTCACCGAAGTGCCGTCGAGTTGTTGCGCCGTGACCGACTTCGGGCCCGCGTCGATCACGACCGCCGAGACGAGGTCGCCGTTGTCCGGGTGATCGGTGAGCGCGTCTTCGATGGCCTGCTCGCGGTCCTCGCCGTCGGCCGGCAACTGCACGAAGCCTTCCGGACCGCGATAGCCGTGGCGGCGCTCGTAGTCCATCACGCCCTTGCGGACAGCCGCGTAGGCGGCGTCCTGGTCGGCCGAATCGATCGTCGTCGTGACCGTGAGGCCGCGCGTGTAGGTTTCGTCCTTGTACTGCGCGTACATCATCTGACGCACCATTTCCGCGACGTATTCGGCGTGCACGCTGTATTCGGTGCCGGCCGTCTTCGTCTGCAGCGGTTCCTTGATCGCTTCGTCGTACTGCGCCTGGGTGATGTAGCCGAGGTCGAGCATGCGCTTGAGGATGTACTCCTGGCGAATCTTCGCGCGGTGCGGATTGACGATCGGGTTATACGCCGACGGCGCCTTCGGCAGGCCCGCGAGCATCGCAGCCTGCGCGAGCGTGATGTCCTTCAGATCCTTGCCGAAGTACACGCGCGCGGCCGCTGAAAAACCATAGGCGCGCTGCCCCAGATAGATCTGGTTCATGTACAGCTCGAGAATCTGGTCCTTCGTGAGCGCGCGCTCGATCTTGTAGGCGAGCAGCATCTCGTAGATCTTGCGCGTATAGGTCTTCTCGCTCGAGAGGAAGAAGTTGCGCGCAACCTGCATCGTGATCGTGCTCGCGCCCTGCGACGCGCCGCCGTGCATGAGGTCGGCCACGCCCGCGCGCAGGATGCCGACGAAGTCGACGCCGCCGTGCTCGTAGAAGCGGTAGTCCTCGATGGCGAGCACCGCCTTCTTCTGGATGTCCGGAATGTCCTGGAAGCGCACGAGCTGGCGCCGCTCTTCGCCGAACTCGCCGATCAGCACGTGATCGGCGCTATAGATGCGCAGCGGCACCTTGGGCTGATAGTTGGTGAGCGCGTCGAGCGATGGCAGCTGCGGCCCCATCACGACGAGCATGTAGCCCACGAGCAGCGCGCCCACCACGCAGAGCGTGGCGATGAGGCCGGCGAACCAGAGCGTAATCGAGGCGCCGATCGAGCGCCGGCGCGGGCTGCCGTCGCCGCCCGGCTCCGTGCGGCGTGGCGGCTGGCGGCCGTTGTTGAGGGAGGGTTCCCGATCTTCGTTCGGGTACTGGGGTGAAGGCGGTCGTTTGATGATAGGCATGACTGGAATGATGGGCGCGTCTCGCGCGCGCCGGCTGCGCGCAACTCGCGCGCATGGATCTCGACCACGGCGTCATGGCGCCAATGCGGCTACGACGTCGCCGGCTCAA
>DATBXG010000536.1:0-6924 GCA_036514415.1 Paraburkholderia sp. | reverse complement strand
GCACCAGCCGTAGTCGCCGGAATCGATGCGAGCGAGCGATTGCTGCACTTTCTTGAGCAGCTTGCGTTCGCGGTCGCGCGTGCGCAGCTCGAGCGCATGCTCTTCTTCGATCGTCGCGCGGTCGGCCGGATCGGGAACGATCACGGTTTCGCGCAGATTCTCGGTGGTCTGGCCCGCATTGCGGAGAATCTCCGCCTGCAGCTGTTCGAGCCGGTTCTTGAAGAAGGCGAGCTGATCCTCGTTCATGTAATCCTTGTCGCTCATCTTCAGGATTTCGGCTTCGGTCAAGAGTCGTTTCGTCGTCATCTGGCTTGCTTCTTCAATGAGTGAGGCAAAACTGGCACATCTTGCCTGCACTTTTGTGTTGCCCGCAGTGGCCGCGGTGGCCTTTACCAACCTTTACCACTTTGCCAGGCGCAGTTACCGCGCCGTTATATGCGCGCTGGCGGGCACGGACGATGAACTGTCGTGACGCCCGAAGCGCCGCTGCGGGGCCGAACTCCTCTGGAAACCGGTCATCAGATGCTCCTGAGGCATATATCGTACCGACTGCGCGCTGCGACGCGATGCGCTGCCGGCGGGGCGAACCCTCGGTCATTCCGGGGCGCCTCTCTTCCAGTGGGGCCGTATTGTAACCGAACCGCAAACTCGAGCCGCAAGCGGGAAATCCCTGCGACGGCCCGGCCTTTATTCAACGGGTTTGCGTACCGGACGATATCCAGAAAATATAACGCGCCAATCGTGAAAAAGCGATGGTCGGGTACGTTATTTGACGCACGAAGCCGGAAGGAAATCTTTGCGCAGGCTGCAAACTCGGCGCGGGCGGCGCATCGCGGCGCACAAAGTCCAAACGAAAACGCCCGGCAGCGGGCCGGGCGTATCGGAAAAACAGCGTGAAAGCGGGGCAGTCCGTCAGGCGAGGCAGGCGTCCAGGCCGTCGGTGATGAGATCCTGCGGCAGCTCGATGCCGATGAACACCATCTTGCTGCCCTTCTTCTCGATCGGCAGCCACTTGGCGGCCAGATCGCTGCCCATCATCTGATGCACGCCCTGGAACACCACCTTGCGGTCCACGCCCTTCATGTAGAGCACGCCCTTGTAGCGCAGCAGGCGCTCGCCGTAGATCTGCAGGATGCCGCCGAGGAAGTCCTCGAGGCGGTTCGGGTCGAACGGGCGGTCGCTGCGATAGACGAACGACTTGATCTTGTCGTCGTGGTGCGCGTGATGGTGGTGGCCGTGCTCGTGGCCTTCGTGGTTGCACTGGCCGTGATCGTGGTCGCAACCGGCGTGATCGTGATCGTGCGCATGGTCGTGGTCATGATCGTGATGCGCGTGATCGTGGTCATGAGCATGATCGTCTTCCGCGAGGAAGTCCGGGTCGATCTCGAGCTTGGCGTTCAGGTTGAAGCCGCGCAGGTCGAACACTTCCTTGATGTCGGCCTCGCCGAAATTCACCTGCTTGATCTGCGCCCTCGGGTTCATGTGCAGCACGCGGTGGCGCAGGTCGGCGAGTTCGTCCTCGTCGACGAGGTCGGCCTTCGTGATGAACAGGCGATCGGCGAAACCCACCTGGCGCTGCACGACTTCGTGCTCGTCGAGCTGATGGTTGCCGTGCTTGGCGTCCACGAGCGTGATGATTGCGTCGAGCAGGAATTCGTCGGCGATCTCGTTATCCATGAAGAACGTCTGCGCGACCGGGCCCGGATTCGCGAGACCGGTGGTTTCGATCACCACGCGGTCGAAGTCCAGCTTGCCGTCGCGCTTTTGCTGCGCGAGATCGCCCAGCACGCGCGCGAGGTCGCCGCGTATCGTGCAGCAGATGCAGCCGTTGCTCATCTGGATGATCTGCTCGGTGCTGTCCTGCACGAGGATCTCGTTGTCGATGTTCTCTTCGCCGAACTCGTTTTCGATCACGGCGATCTTCATGCCGTGCTTTTCGTTCAGGATGCGCTTGAGCAGCGTGGTTTTGCCGCTGCCGAGAAAGCCGGTCAGGATGGTGACGGGAATCATGCTGGTTGCCATGCTGTCTGCCTGGTAGAGGTGTTCGAGGTGTTCGTTTGGGCGCGCCATGCTGCCTTCTGGTGCGCCGAAGGGTTCGGGCCGTGCGGCGGCGGGGCGCCGGGCCCGCGGCCTTCGAGTGTTACAACATAACTTCGTATTGAATCATATCCGCGCCGCGCTCGCATGCGACGGGCAGGCGCGAGATCGAATCGGGGCGCGAACGCGCGATCCGAAAGGCGTCCCGGCGCGCCGCCGAAGGCGTTCAGATAAGGCCGCCTCAGGCGATTTGCAACAGCAGGCCCTTCAGATATTCGCCTTCGGGGAACGCCGTGAGCAGCGGGTGATCGACGCCCGCACCAAGGCGCTTGAGGATGCGCGCGTCGACCCTCGCGTCGGCGGCGGCGCCCGCCACGATTTTCTGGAACAGCACCGAATCGATCGCGCCCGAGCACGAGTACGTGAAGAGCAGGCCGCCCGGACGCAGCAGCTTGAAGCCCGTGAGGTTGATGTCCTTGTAAGCGCGCGCGGCGCGGTCCACGTGCTCGCGCGAGGCCGCGAACTTGGGCGGATCGAGCACGATGAGGTCGAAGCGCTCGCCTTCGTCGTACAGGCGGCGCAGCGTCTTGAAGGCGTCGGCGTCGAGCCAGGTGGCGAGCGCCGCGTCGAAGCCGTTCGCCTCGACGTTCTTCTGCGCCGTGGCGAGCGCCTCGCCCGACGAGTCGATCGACACCACGCGTCTTGCGCCGCCCTTCATGGCCGCGAGCGAGAAGCCGCCCGTGTAGCAGAAGCAGTTGAGGACGTCGCGCCCATTGGCGTAGGTCTGAACGAGCGCGCGGTTGTCGCGCTGGTCGACGTAGAAGCCCGTTTTGTGGCCGTTGCGCACGTCCACGTGATAGCGCACGCCGTTCTCGCTCGTGATGATCGTTTCGGGCGGCTCGTCGCCGGCGAGCAGGCCGGTGACTTGTTCGAGCCCTTCCTTTTCGCGGATCGAGACGTCCGAGCGCTCGTACACGTTCGGACAGCCCGTTGCCGCCGTGAGCGCCACGACGATCGCTTCCTTCCACGCCTCGACGCCCGCCGCCATGAACTGGCACACGACCTGGCTGCGGCCCTCGCCACCGTCTTCGGTGTACTGATCGACGACGAGGCCCGGCAGGCCGTCGGCCTCGCCGAAGATGAGGCGCACCGCGCCCGTGCCGCTCACCATCGCGCGGCGGTCGGCCACGGCGCGCTGCACGCGGCGCTTGAAGAACGCGTGGTCGATCGGCTCGTTCTCGTCGAAGCTCCACGCGCGCGCGCGGATCTGCGAATGCGGGCTGTAGGCGGCGCGCGCGAGAAAGCGGCCATCCGCCGAGCGCACGATGACGGTCGCGCCGGGCGCGGGCTTGCCATCCACGCGGTCGATCGCGTTCGCGTAGACCCACGGATGGCGGCGCAGCAGGGATTTTTCTTTCGACGGCTTGAGGGTGACGATATTCATGATGTGTTCGATGCTGGGTAACGGCACGCGCGTCGCGCGGCGTTGCATGGTGCCGCGTATGAGTGGGCGGTGCATGGGACGGGACTAAGCGCTGAAGCGCCAAGTCCCGTCGACAGCGTTGCATGGGACGGGATTAAGCGCTGAAGCGCCAAGTCCCGTCGACAGCGTTGCATGGGACGGGACTAAGCGCTGAAGCGCCAAGTCCCGTCGACACGTCGCGCTTCAGTCGCGCTTTTTGGCGCGCGGATGCGCGGTGTCGTAGACCTTCGCAAGATGCTGAAAGTCGAGCGACGTATAGACCTGGGTGGCCGAGATGCTCGCGTGGCCGAGCAGTTCCTGCACGGCGCGCAGATCGCCGCTCGACTGCAGCAGGTGGGTGGCGAACGAGTGCCGCAGCACGTGCGGGTGCACGTTCGCCGGAATGCCCGCGGCGATGGCCGCGCGCTTCACGCGCTCGCGCACCACGCCCGGCGCCATGCGGTTGCCGCGCACGGAGAGAAAGAGCGGGGCGTCGTCGTGCTTCACGAAGGCGCCGCGGGCCGCGATCCAGGCGTCGAGCGCGTCGAGCGCCTTGCGCCCGACCGGCACGGCGCGATGGCGGTTGCCCTTGCCGTGCACCTCGACTTCGGCGGCGTCGCGCTTGAGCCAACCCGCCGATTCGTAACCGTCGCGCTTCACGTAGCGCACGTCGAGCCCCACGAGTTCCGCGAGCCGCAGCCCCGACGAGTAGAACAGCTCGAGCATCGCGCGATCGCGCAGCGCTTCGGGGCCGCCTTCCTGCGCGCCGGCAATGGCAGGAGCATCCATGAGCTGTGCGGCGTCGTCCACGGACAGCGCCTTCGGCAGCGTTTTCGCGCGCTTGGGCGCACGCACGGCGGCCACCGGATTCGCATCGAGTTCGACGCGTCCCGCGAGCCAGCGGTAAAAGGCGCGCCATGCCGAGAGCCGGTGCGCGATCGAGCGCGCCGAGAGGCCGCCTGCGTGCGCGCGCGCCACCGCGCCGCGCACCTGCGCGGCCGTGACCGTTTCGAGCGGCTTGCCGTTGGCGAGCTTCTTCAGCTCGTCGAGTTCGTGCGTGTAGCCGCGCAGCGTGTGCTCCGAGAGCCGCCGCTCGTGTTCGAGCATCGCGAGGTAGTCGGCGATCGGGTCGGTCGGGTTCACGGTTGGCGGCTTCGGATCGTGCGGCTGTTGAGCGTCAGTGCGGCAGCAGGCGCGAGAGCGCCGCGCTCGCGAGTGCGCCGATCTGCGTGAGGAAATCGGTGGCCATGCCTTCGTGGAAGCGGCGTGCGTCGGGCGAGCCCATCACCAGCAGGCCGAAGGCGTTGCCTTGAGGTGCGTCGTTCGACGCTTGCGCGGGCGCGCGCAGCGCGATGATCGCGACCGACTCGGCGGTGCCGTCGGTCGAGTCGAGCCATTGCGCGGCCTCGAAGCCGGTGTTCGCGCCGCAGTAAGGCGTGTCGAGACTGTTCGCGAAGATCCGCACTTCCTCGCCGGTATGGCGCGCGAAATCGGCCTGACCGTAAGCCTCGGCGACGTCCCACACGCGCAGCGCGGCCTGCGGCATGTCGAACACGTCGCGCAGGTTCTGCGTGATCGAGCGGGGCAGCGCGTACGGATCGCGCTCGGCGATCATCCGCGTGGTCCAGCGGTTGAACTTCGAGGCGATCGAATCGTTCTCGTGGCCGTAGCGCAGCAGCTCCGAAAGACGCCGCTCGAGATGCTTGTTCTTCTCGCGCAGCATTTCCATCTGGCGTTCCTGCAGCGATACAGCAGCCTTGCCATGCGGATTGCCTAGCTTGATCGTCGCGAGCAGTTCGGCATGCTCAACGAAAAAATCGGGGTGGGCGAGCAGATAGTCGGCAACTTCGCGATCGTTCATGTTGTGGACGCGTTGTAGTTGTGAGGCGCGCGCAACGCAATGGGAGGCGCGCAGTCTGTCATGCAGTTGAGTTTTCGTGCGGCGCGCCGTTCCCTCGTTGCGCAGCGCCGCCAGGGTCCAGAGCGCTCGCGCTAGTCAGCCAGCTCGATCTCGCCTTCGAACACCGTCGTGGCCGGACCCGCCATGGTGAGCGCGGCGGATTCGTCGCTTGCGCCGTCCCAGGCGATAGTCAGGAGACCGCCGTGCGCATGCACCTTCACGGGCGAGTCGAGCAGCCCGCGGCGAATGCCCGCCGCCACGGCAGCGCAGGCGCCCGTGCCGCACGCGAGCGTCTCGCCCGCGCCGCGCTCGAATACGCGCAGCTTCACTTCGTTGCGCGAAACGATCTGCATGAAACCGGCATTCACCTTGTTGGGAAAGCGCGCGTGCGTTTCGATGACCGCGCCTTCGGCCTTCACCGGGTAGGCTTCGACATCGTCCACCACCTGCACCGCGTGCGGGTTGCCCATCGAGACCACCGACACCCAGCGTCTGGCGCCATTCACGTCGAGCGGCCAGAGCGTGTCGTTGCCTTCGCGGTGGCCTTCAAGGCCGTTCGCGTTGAACGGCACGAGCGCCGGTTCGAACTCGGGGCGGTCCATGTCGACGACGACTTCACCGTTCTCCTGCACGACGAGCGTGATCGTGCCCTTCTGCACTTGCACGCGCACGCGATTCGAATCGGTGAGCTTGCGGTCGCGCACGAATTTCACGAAGCAGCGCGCGCCGTTGCCGCAGTGCTCGACCTCGCCGCCGTCGCAATTGAAGATGCGATAGCGGAAGTCCACGCCTTCCACGGTCGGCTTCTCGACCAGCAGCAACTGGTCCGCGCCGATGCCGAAGTGGCGGTCGGCGAGCGCGCGCACGCGCTCGGGCGTGAGCGCGAGGTCCTGGCTGTAGCCGTCGAGCACGACGAAGTCGTTGCCCGCGCCGTGCATCTTGGTGAATTTAAGCTTCACGTTTTACTTCTTTCCCTTGCTGCATAAGGCCTCGCTGATTTTGCGGGGCCTCAAATCCGTGTCTGGCTACCCATTTGTGGCGCGCCGGGCTAATAGCGAATGATACACGGTGACCATCCCGTCCCGGACACGAAAGCCTGCCTTCGCGTGTCGGCCAGGGTGTTACCGGCGATGCTAGTCCGTCCAGATCCCGTGCGCGCTACCCCATGCTTGAAGCGCCACCCGACCAGCAGGGCGCCGCGACAGGTTTTTTCTCCTGCCGCTCCTTTTTATAGAGGAAACCGGAGGCGGATCGGGCGCGTTTCTCTCATCGACGCGCATGCGTACCAATGCGGCGTACCGCACCGTCGCCGGCGGGGTTTCGCTGTCACATCGTTGTTACAGCGGGTCGCTTCTTCGTGGTGGAACCTGCGGGAAAGCACCGATCAAGCGTCGCTCGCGCGTGTCGTTATCGCATCTGTTGGCGGCCGCCATGCAGGCGGTGAACACGGTTTCCACGGAGGGCGTCGAGATGAGAGCAAGGAATGCACGGAGAGTGGCGGTGTGGGCGGGCGCGGCGGCTCTTT
>DATBXG010000535.1:0-5426 GCA_036514415.1 Paraburkholderia sp. | reverse complement strand
TGTTCACGATCTACAAGTTCCGCACGATGCGCCAGCACAAGGAAGTGCCCGGCACGGTGAGCCAGGCGACGCGCGACGATCCGCGCGTGACGCGTCTCGGCGCGTTCCTGCGCCGCACGAGCCTCGATGAGCTGCCGCAGTTCTACAACGTGCTGCGCGGCGACATGTCGGTGGTCGGACCCCGGCCGCATGCGCTGGAGCACGACGATCTCTATCAAAGCGTGGTGAAGGGTTACATCCACCGCTATCGCATCAAGCCCGGCATTACCGGCTGGGCGCAGGTCAACGGTTTTCGCGGCGAGACCGACCGCCTCGAAAAGATGGAAATGCGCGTCGCGCACGACCTCTACTACCTCGGCCATTGGTCGTTCTGGCTCGACATGCGCATCATCGCGGCCACGATCATTCACGGGCTGGTTGGCCGCAACGCGTACTGAGCGCTGCGGCGCGCGCGCCCGTTCGTTCGATAGATCGATATGGCGCACGCGGGTGAGCAACAACAGCGAGTAACACGGGAAGGCAACACGAGCTAGCAACACCAGGTTTCGGGAGAAGCAAGATGGCGATGAATTATGACGGCGCTTACTACGGCGCGGCCGGTGCCGACGAGCGATATCTGGGCGACTACCTGCAGACGATGGTCGCGAACTGGCGCGCGATCGCAATCGTGACGATCGCCGTCACGTTGCTGGGCGCAGCCTACGCATTCCTTGCTACGCCGACCTATCGCGCCGACGTGCTGTTCCATCTCGTCGACAAGGGCGACGGCAGCAAGCGCGACAGCAGCCTGCCGCCGCTCACGGGCATGTTCGACGAGAAGTCGTCCGCGAATGGCGTGATCGAGATGCTGAAGTCGCGCAACGTGACCGAGGAGACGGTGCGCAAGCTGCATCTCGACATCTCGGCGCGGCCGCGCGTCATGCCCGTGGTCGGCGGCATGCTCTCCGGCATCCTGGGGTCGCCGTGGGCCCAGAAGCTGCCCGGGTTCCTGCGCCCGTCGGGCTATGCATGGGCCGGCGGCGACATCACGGTGTCGCGCTTCGATACGCCGGAAGCGCTCTATGAGCGCGACTTCACGCTCGTCGCCGGCGACGAGCCCGGCACCTTCACGCTGCGCGACCCCGACGGCATCCCGCTGCTGCAAGGCCGCACTGGCGAGGACGTGCAGGCCAACACATCGGTCGGGCCGATCGCGCTGCACGTCGACAGTCTGAGCGGGCCTCCGGGCACGCCTTTCCTGCTCTCGCGCGCATCGACGCTCACCACCGTCGACCGGCTGGAGCATGCGCTCGATATCCAGGAGGTCGGGCTGCAGTCCGGCGTGATCCGCGCGAGCCTCGAAGGCCACAACAGCAAGCTGACCGCCTCGATCCTCAACAACGTGGCGCAGGAGTTCATCAAGCAGGATGTGGCGAGCCGCTCAGCGGAAGCCGAGCACATGCTCGCATTCCTCGACGATCAGCTGCCGCAACTGCGCTCGCAAGTGGACGCCGCCGAGCAGAAGTACAACAAGTTCCGTAACGAGCACGGCACCGTGGATCTCGGCGAGGAAAGCCGGCTGCTGCTCCAGCAGGTGAGCGACAACAAGATCCGGCTAGAAGACCTGCGGCAGCAGCGCGCGGAACTCGCGCAGCGCTTCACCGTGCATCACCCGGCCGTGCAGGCGCTCGACGCGCAGATCGGGACGCTGCAAAGCGCGCAGTCGCAGCTCACGCGCAATGTGGCGCAACTGCCCGACACCGAGCAGACCGCGGTGCGCCTCTTGCGCGACGTGCACGTGAGCACCGAGCTTTACACGAGCCTCCTGAACAGCGCGCAGCAACTGCGTGTCGCGCGGGCGGGCCAGGTCGGCGACGTGCGCGTGGTCGATTTCGCCGAAGCGCCCGATGACCCGGTGCGCCCGAAGAAGCTGCTCGTGATCGCACTCGCGATCGGTGCGGGCCTCGTGCTGGGCGTGCTGGTCGCGTTCGTGCGCAAGTCGCTGTACGGCGGCGTCGAGCGCCCCGATGAACTCGAGGCCGCGCTCGGTGTGCCCGTCTTCGCCGTGGTCCCGCGCAGCCCGCAGCAATTGCGGCTCCAGCATCACGTCGCGTCGCGCCGGCGCGGGCTGCACGTGCTCGCGCAGCAGAACCCGCAGGACGTGGCGGTGGAGGGCGTGCGCAGCCTGCGCACGTCGCTGCAGCTCACGCTCAACGACGCGCGCAACAACATCGTGATGCTCACGGGCTCGCGGCCCGACATCGGCAAGTCGTTCCTCTCGGTCAACCTGGCGGCGCTCGTCGCCTCGGTGAACAAGCGCGTGCTGATCGTCGACGGCGACATGCGGCGCGGCGACGTGCACTCGCACTTCGGCATTGCGCATCAGCCCGGACTCTCGGACGTGCTGCTCGGCGCGGACCTGAGCCGCGCGATCCAGCACGAGGTGCTGCCGGGCCTCGACGTGCTCGCGAAGGGCTCGCTGCACTCGCACCCGTCCGAGCTGCTCATGAGCCCGCGCTTCGAGTCGCTGCTCGATGAGCTGAAGGAGAAATACGACCTCGTGATCGTCGATACGCCGCCGGTGCTCGCGGTGACCGACTCGACGGTGATCGGACGCTATGCGGGCACGACGCTGCTGGCGATCCGCCACGGCCGCCATCCGATTTCGGAACTCGAGGAAACGGTCAAGCGCCTGCGCATCGGCGGCGTGAACCTGCGCGGCGTGCTGCTCACCGACGTGCCGAAGACCGGCGCGTTCATCGGCGGCGGCTATCGCGGCGGTTACTACGGCTATGAAAGCATTGCAGGGTAGGTAGCAGCAGACTGGCGAGCGGTATTGGGGCCGCTCGCCAAGGTTGGAACCACCAGATCCCGTTTCTCGCACGCGAGGAGAGAAAGATGGCAATGGCTCGTAAGGTTGCGTTGATTACCGGCATCACCGGTCAGGACGGTTCGTATCTCGCAGAACTGCTATTGAACAAAGGCTATGAGGTGCATGGCATCAAGCGGCGCTCCTCGCTCTTCAACACGGACCGCATCGATCACCTGTATCGGGACAGCCACGACCCGGAAGCAGGCATTCAGCTGCATCACGGCGAAATGACCGATACCACGGCCCTGTTGCGCGTGATCCAGGAGATCGCGCCCGATGAAATCTACAACCTCGCCGCGCAGAGCCACGTGGCGGTGTCGTTCGACGAGCCCGAGTACACGGCCAACGCGGACGGCCTCGGCACGCTGCGCATTCTGGAGGCGATCCGCATTCTCGGCCTCGCGAAGAAGACGCGCTTCTACCAGGCTTCGACCTCGGAGCTGTACGGGCTCGTTCAGGAAGTGCCGCAGCGCGAGACCACGCCTTTCTATCCGCGCAGCCCCTATGCGGTCGCGAAACTGTTCGCGTACTGGACCACGGTCAACTACCGCGAGGCGTACGGCATCTACGCGTGCAACGGCATTCTCTTCAACCACGAGTCGCCGCAGCGCGGCGAGACCTTCGTCACGCGCAAGATCACACGTGCGATTGCCCGCATCGCCGTCGGGTTGCAGAAGGAACTGTATCTCGGCAACCTCTCCGCCATGCGCGACTGGGGCCATGCGCGCGATTACGTCGACATGCAGTGGCGCATGCTCCAGCAGGCGCAGCCGGAAGACTTCGTGATCGCGACAGGCGTGCAATACAGCGTGCGCGATTTCGTGCGTGCGGCGGCGGCGGAACTGGGCATTACCGTGCGCTTCGAGGGCAACGGCGTCGACGAGGTGGGCATTGTCGACCACGTGGACTCGCGCGACATGCGGCTCGAACCGGGTAATGTGATCCTGCGCGTCGACCCGCGCTACTTCCGCCCGGCCGAAGTCGAGACGCTGCTCGGCGACGCCTCCAAGGCGCAGGAGAAGCTCGGCTGGAAGCCGACCACCACGTTCCATGCGCTCGTCAAGGAAATGGTACGGGCCGACTACCAGGCTGCCCGGCGCGACGCGCTCGTCACGCTGGCCGGCTTCAGGGCTCTCGAACATCACGAGTGAAATGCAATGGACAAGACCTCCCGAATCTTCGTTGCCGGCCATCGCGGCATGGTGGGCTCGGCGCTCGTGCGCGCGTTGCAGGCGCACGGCTACCGTAACCTCGTTACGCGCTCGCACGCAGAGCTGGACCTCACAGACCAGGCTGCGGTCGACACGTTCTTCGAAGGCGAGAGCATCCACGCGGTGCTGCTCGCGGCCGCGCGCGTGGGTGGCATCCTTGCGAATTCGACACAGCCTGCACAGTTTGCCTGGGACAACCTGGCGATCGAGACCAACGTGATCCGCGCGTCGTACAACGCGGGCGTGGAGCGGCTGGTGTTCTTCGGCTCGTCGTGCATTTATCCGCGCGAGTGTCCGCAGCCGATCCGCGAAACCTACCTGCTCACCTCGCCGCTGGAGCCGACCAACGAGGCCTATGCGATCGCGAAGATCGCGGGCCTGAAGCTCTGCGAAGCGTACAACCGGCAGTACGGCACGCATTTCGTCTCGCTCATGCCGACCAACCTGTACGGCCCCAACGACAACTACGACCTGGGCAGCAGCCATGTGCTGCCCGCGCTGATCCGCAAGGCGCACGAGGCGCGCAGCAACGGCCAGCGCACGCTGACCGTCTGGGGTTCCGGCAGGCCGCGCCGCGAGTTCCTGCACGTGGACGATCTCGCCGATGCGACGATCTTCGTGCTGGAGCACGAGACCGGCGACGGCGTGTACAACGTCGGCGTTGGCGAGGACCTGTCGATCCGCGATCTCGCGCAGCGCGTGTGCGACGTGGTGGGCTTCGGCGGCGAGCTGGTGTTCGACTCGACCAAGCCCGACGGCACGCCGCGCAAGCTGCTCGACGTGTCGCGCCTTGGCGATCTGGGCTGGCACGCGCACATCGGCCTCCAGGAGGGGCTCGCCCGCACCTATGACGACTTTCTTCAAACGCATGCCGCGCCGGCGTACGAGGCAGGCATGCGTGCTTGATGGCCCGCTTGACAGCAAGATCGACAGCACGGTCGGCAGCACGATTGAACAGGCCGGCTCGACAGGCCTGATGGGCTTGCAGGATTGGAGGGGGCGTCAGGTTGGTGGTGGGCGTCGTGCGCGGACCGGATGCACGACGTCCGCTTTTTTTCGCTCGGCGCGCGAGACGAAATAAAGCGGCATCCAAGCAGTTCAGGGACGGAAGCGACGCAATGAGAATCCTGATCTACGGACTGAACTACGCGCCGGAAGTGACAGGCGTGGGCAAATACACGGCCGAAATGGCGGAGCTGTTCGCCACGCGCGGCCACGAGGTGCGCGTGGTCTGCGCACCGCCTTACTACCCGCAGTGGCGCGTGCACGAGGGCTATCGGGCGTGGCGCTACAAACGCGAAACGCTGCGCGGCGTGAGCGTGTGGCGTGCGCCGCTGTGGGTGCCGTCCCGGCAGGGCGGGCTC
>DATBXG010000534.1:0-4625 GCA_036514415.1 Paraburkholderia sp. | reverse complement strand
GGCGTGAGTTCGAGCCGCTCGGCGGGCGCCACCGCGCGCACGCGCCCGAACGGCGAGTCCATCTCTTCGAGGCAATCGGCGATGTCGGCGGCCGTCACCTCGGGTGCGTGCTGGCCGTCTTCGAGCGTGCCCATCGTCTGCAGCCAGCGGCCCGTTTGTGCGAGCGAAAGGCGCACGTGCCAGCTTCCGCCTTCGCGCAAGCGCCGCGCGAGCGCGACCATCGCGCCGAACGCCGCGAGATAGCCCGTCGCGTGGTCGAGCGCCTGGCACGGCAGCGGCCGGACCGCTGCGAATGGCGGTGCGTCTGCGTCGTTGCTGGCGCCACGGCCTGACTTCGCGGCGGCGACGCTTTCGGTCCACACGATGCCGCTCGCCGACTGCACCAGGCTGTCGAAACCGCGCCGCTCGCGCCACGGCCCGCGATGCCCGTACGCGCTGATCGACACGCACACGATGCCCGGACGCAGCTGCGCGAGCGCTTCTGGCGCGAAGCCGCGCGCGGCCAGCGCGCCGGGCCGGTAGCCTTGAACGAACACGTCGGCATCGCGCACCAGCGCGCGCAGCTGCTCGCACGCGGCTTCGTCGCGCAGGTCGAGCGTGGCCGAGCGCTTGCTGCGCCCGTTGTCGATCACGAGCGGCGCGATGTTCGGCAGATGCGGTCCGTTGATGAGCAGCACGTCCGCGCCATGCTGCCCGAGCGTGCGCCCGGCCACCGGCCCCGCGATGATGCGCGTGAGGTCGAGCACGCGCACGCCTTCGAGCGGGCGTGCGCCGGTTCCGGCACCGCTGCCCGCTCGCGGCGCCTCGGCGCTCGCGTCTCCAATGCGCTCGATCTCGAAGAGCGGCAGACTCGCCACGGCCTTCGCCTGCTCGTGCGCGGCCCACTCGCGCGGCGCGCGCACGAGCGCGGCGCACAGGCCCGCTTGCGCGAGCGCGTCGTCGAGCGCCGCGCCTTCCCAACCGAGGATCGCGCGCGCCACGGCGTCGCGGTCGTTCGCGCATTGCAGCACGCGCAGGATGCCCGCGAGATGATGCGGGAAGTTTGCGTGCAGCTGGATCCAGCGGCCGTCGCCGGTGGGGAAGTGGCCCGTCACGGGGTGGCGCAGCTCGGTGGGCGGCTGGCCGTCCACGCTCAGATGACGCTCGCTGCGGAACGCCGCGAGCGCCCGGCGCACGTCGATCGCCACACGCTGCGCGCGCCCCGTGCGCAGCTCATGCAGTCGCGCCGCGGCGAGCCCCGCCACGCCAATGCTCGCCGCCGCGAGCGAACCCACGCGGAAGACCGAAGGCAGGCCCGGATCATCGCCTTCGATGTCGAGCCGGTCGAGCGCGGCAGCGTCGCAGCCGGCGAGCATCCAGAGGTGTTCGAGCGCGTGGCGTGGTGTCATGGCGTACGGTCCTGGTGCGATGGAAAACGAGCCGAGGTGATCTCACGGATCGTCGCGCCGCTCGAATTCCGAATCAATCTTGATTATCATGATCAATATAGATTGATTTCTCCGGTTCCAGGAGGCGAGCCAGCATGTCCAGCTATATGACCGCGGCGGAAGCCGCCTCCGAACTCGGTATCAGCCGCGCCACGCTCTATGCCTACGTGAGCCGCGGGCTCATCGCATCGGCGCCCTCGCCCGACGGGCGCCACAACCGCTATGCCGCCGCCGAGGTGCGGCGCCTCGCGCGCCGCAAGGCCGACGGCAAGCGCGCGGGCAAGGTCGCGCAGAAAGTGCTCGACTGGGGCGTGCCGGTGCTCGAATCGTCGATCACGCTGATCGCCGACGGCAAGCTTTTCTATCGCGACGAAGACGCCATCGCGCTCGCACGCGAGGCTTCGCTGGAGGAAGTGGCGGCGCTGCTCTGGCAGTGCGCGCCGCGCCGCGTGCTGCAGGCGCCGGAGGCACCCATCGCGGCGGCGCAATGGTCGGCATGGCTGAAGATCTGGAGCGGGCACACGCCGCTCGAACGCGCGCTCGTGCTCTTGCCCGCCGCTGCCGCGCAGATGCCGCGTATCTGGGCGCAGGGCCGCGACGCACAGATCGACACCGGCGCGATGCTCATGCGCCTGCTCGCGGCGGCGCTCGTTTCCGCCGCGCCGTCGAACGACCCGCTGCACCGCCAGCTCGGCGAGGCGTGGGGCGTGCGCTCGCGCGCGCAAACCGACCTGCTGCGCGCGGCGCTCGTGCTGTGCGCGGACCACGAACTGAACGCCTCGACGTTCACGGTGCGCTGCATCACCTCCACCGGCACGCATCTGTTCGGCGCGGCAACGGGCGGGCTTGCCGCGCTTGCCGGCCCGCGCCACGGCGGCGAGACCGCGCGCGTGGCCGCGCTCTTCGACGAGGCCGCGCGCGCCGACGACCTGCATCGCTATCTCGCCGACCGTCTAGCGCCCGACGAACTCGGCGCGGCTGTGCCGCTATCCGGCTTCGGCCACCCGCTTTATCCCGCTGGCGACCCGCGCGCGCGCCTGCTGCTCGACCTGCTCGCGCAGCGCGCGCCCGCGCGCTCGCCGATGGACGAAGTCGATGCGCTCGCCCAGGCCGTGGCCGCGACGAGCGGCGCGCGTCCGACGCTCGACTATGCGCTCGCCGCCATCGAGCGCGTGCTGGGGCTGCCGCGCGGCGCCGCGTTCACGTTGTTCGCCGCGGGCCGCGTGACGGGCTGGATCGCGCACGCGCTCGAGCAAACCGCCGATGGCCGGCTGATCCGCCCGCGCGCACGCTATGTGGGAGACATGGCGGGCGACGTCAGGAAGGTCGCGGGGCACATCCCTTGACGCGAGCCACCGGCTCAGCCCGCCGCCCGCACGCCCCACTGCCCGCGCTGCGCCCAGCCGCGCAGCGTCTCGCCGAGGCGCGCAGCAACGCTTCGCGCACCCGCCGCGCGTGCGCGTTCCACATCGACCGGCTCCACCGTCCACGCCGGCGCGGCGGCGGTTGCGCTGCCCAGCGCGAGTACGAAACGCGCCCCTTCGCGGCCCGCGCTCACGTGTACGCGCACGCCTGACGAGAGTCCAATCGACTCGCCGGCGCGCAGCCAGTAGTCGCCGGCGTCGCCTGCGATCGTGAGCCAGAGTTCGCCTTCGCTCACGTGCAATTGCATTGCCTGGGCCAGCCGCCAGGTTTCGACGGGCTCACCGTATTCCAGTTCGAAGATTCGGATTTCGCGCATTGCCGTGCTCCTTGCAGACTGGCCGCCGAAACCCTCGGACGGCCACCGGAAGGCTTGCTGATGCGGACTTGAAGCCTCTTCCCGGTAGGAGCATTATTGCGGTCAGTGACGCACAGCCCCATGCACACTTCCGAACAGTTAACCCGGGACTGTGCAGCAGAAAAACCGAACAGTCAGGGCAGTTTCGAACCGCAGCCTGAAGCAAGACCTCAAGCGAGACCTCTATGAAACTCGAACTCGACCGCATGAGCGACGTGCCGCTCACCGACCAGATCGTCACCGGCGTGCAGACGTGGATCCGCTCGCGCGTCGCGCATCCCGGCGCGCGCCTGCCGTCGATCCGCCAGTTCGCGGCCGACTACGCGATCAGCCGCTTTCCCGTGATCGAGGCCTACGACCGGCTCGTCTCGCTCGGCTACCTCGACTCGCGCCACGGCTCGGGCTTCTATGTGAGCGAATACGCGCGCGCGGGGCTGTCGGGCATGGGCACCTGCGATCTCTCGAACGCCGCCGACGAGTCGGGCCACCTGCTCAGCCAGATGGAACGCGCGGGCGAACTGCTGCAGCTCGACTGCGGCTCGATCCCGCAGGCATGGCGCGACGTCGACGCGATCGGCCAGGCGATCCGCCACGTCTCGCGCAGCGACCCCGCGAGCCTCGTCGACTACGGCACGCCAACGGGGGACGCCACCCTGCGCGAGCATCTGCGCAACCGGCTCGCGCCGCTGGGCATCGTCGCCGAATCGCAGCAGATCCTCATCACCGAAGGCGCGAGCGAAGGCCTCGACCTGCTCATGCGCTACATGCTCAAGCCCGGCGACACGGTCTTCGTCGAGGATCCCGGCTACTACAACCTGTACGGCCTGCTCAAGCTGCATGGGGTGCGCCTCGTGGGCATCCGCCGCACGTCGGGCGGGCCCGATATCGATCATCTGCACGCGATGCTCGCCGAGCACCGCCCGCGAGCGTTCTTCGTCAACACCGTGTTCCACAACCCGACCGGCTCTACGATCGCGCCGCCCGTGGCGTTCCGGCTGCTGCAGCTCGCGCGCGAGCACCGCTTCACGATCGTCGAGGACGACGTCTACGCCGATTTCCAGGCCGACCCCACCGACCGGCTCGCCGCGCTCGACCAGTTCGAGCACGTCGTGTACGTGGGCGGGCTCTCGAAAACGCTCTCCTCGTCGCTGCGGGTGGGCTACGTGGTGGCCAACCCCGCGATCGTGCGTGATCTCGCGGCCATCAAGGCGCTCACCAGCATCAGCGGCTCGCGTTTCGCGCAGGCCGTGGCCGCCACGCTGCTCGAGCGCGGCGCGTATCGCAAGTACCTCGAACGGCTGCGCCGGCGCATCGCCGAGGCGCAAGGGTCGGCCACACGCACGCTCGAAGCGCACGGCTGGGAGCTGTTCGGCGGCCCTGTTGCTGCCGCAACGGCGCCCGCGGCGCGCGGCTATACG
>DATBXG010000533.1:0-2850 GCA_036514415.1 Paraburkholderia sp. | reverse complement strand
TTCTTTTTCGGCATGAATGCGTTCGTGCGCTGGGCCAACGTCCGCTACAACCTGGACCTCGCCCAGTCGGCCGCCGAACGGATGAAGGACGCCAGCCAGATCGCTCCGCGCCTGGCGCTTTGGCGCTACGGCTGGACGATGTTCAAGTCGCATCCGGTGCTAGGCGTCGGCTGGGGCGATTTCCCGGTCCATCAATTCGAGCTCGTGCGCTCGCTGGGCGGCGTCGAGATCGCCAACAACGCGCACGATATCTTCCTCGACCTGCTCGCCAAGACCGGGCTGGTCGGTGTGGCGATCGTCGTGCTCGGGCTCGTCGCATGGTTCGTGCGCGCGCTGCGCGTGCCGCACACCGCCGAACGCGTGTTCGGCTTCATGCTGATCGGCGTGCTCGTCATGCATACGCTCGTTGAATATCCGCAGCAGTACATGTTCTTCCTGCTGCCCGCGATGTTCGTGTTCGGCCTGCTGGAGACGAAGCCGCTCTCCGTCGTGCCGCCGCGCGTAGCGCTCGGCGTGTATGCGGTGGTCGTGTTCGGCGCCATTGCGGCGCTGTACCCGGTGCTGCGCGACTACAACCGCGCCGAGGTCCTGTACTACGGGCAGCATCCGGCGCGCGATTACGGCGACGATCCGTCGCGTCTTTTCGGCGCCTGGGGCGACTACGGCATGGCCACGCTGTTGCCGATGAACGCCGTGAGCCTTTCGAGCAAGCTCTACGCGCACCAGCGCGCCATCGCGCTGCTGCCCGGCGAGACGGTGCTGCGCCGCTATGCGGTCTTGCAGGCGCTGGATGGCGACACGGTGGGCGCATTCGATACGGTGGAGCGCCTGCGCATTTTCGCCACGGAACTGCACGACTGGCCGACGCAGCTCGCTTCGCTCTACGGCCTGCTCGACGAGCAGGACACGCTCAAGGACTTCAAGGCACAACTGGTGAAGAAGTATGGCGTTCCGGCGAAGTCGATCGAGCAAGACGACGAGGACGATTCGGACGACTGAGTCTCACGGCTCGTGCGCGAGGCGTCGGTGAGCCGGCGGCTCGCCGCAATCAAAGCTCGGAGTATTTCGCGGCGCTGCCCTTCGCTTTTTCAACCGGGTAGCGCTGCGCGTTCAGCTTGAGCTTCTCTGCTGCCGCATCGACGAGACTGAACCCCGCCGTATTGGCGACCAGCATGAGGTAGATGAACACATCGGCGCACTCGTGCCTGAGGTTCTTTACCTGCTCGGGATCGGCGAGCAGGGCTTCGATCTCGGGATCGCTCTTCCACTGCACCGTCTCCAGCAGCTCGCCGGCCTCGATGCTCGTGGAGACGATCAGGTTGCGCAACGTGTGAAACTGCTTCCAGTCGCGCGCGTCGCGGAAGGCCAGCACCTGCTCGAGCAATTCGTCGATCGTCATAGCCATATCCTGGGAGCCGCGCCGGCTCAACGCTGTGCCACCCAATCCCCCGACTTCCCGCCGTGCTTCTCCAGCACGCGCACATCGGTGATCGTCATGCCGCGGTCCACGGCCTTGCACATGTCGTAGACGGTCAGCAGGCCCACCTGCACGGCGGTCAGCGCTTCCATCTCCACGCCCGTGCGGCCGAGCGTCTCCACCTGCGCCGTGCAGTGCAAGCCCGGCAGCGCTTCGTCGAGCGCGAAGTCGACCTTCACGCGCGTGATCGCGAGCGGGTGGCAAAGCGGGATCAGGTCCGACGTGCGCTTCGCGCCCTGGATCGCCGCGATGCGCGCGACGCCGATCACGTCGCCTTTTTTCGCGTGGCCGTCGCGGATCAGCGCGAAGGTTTCCGGCAGCATGCGGATCGTGCCGCTCGCGAGCGCGATGCGCTTCGTCTCGGCCTTGCCGCCGACGTCGACCATATGGGCGTCGCCGGCTGCGTCAAAATGCGTGAGTTCGGGCATGGTGGGTTCTTCCTCGAGGGATGCCTATCTTATCAGCGCGGCGTGCGGCGGCAGGCGGGCTACAATCGACCGGTCAGCGCAGACGGCGCGCACCGGGTTCGCGCCGCCGCGCCCGCGTCCCGCATTCTCCGATCCTGTCATCAATGCGTCCGAAACGGCTGCTTGCTGCGTGGTTGTGTGCGTCGCTCGCGGTTCACCCGCAAGCGTACGCGCAGGCGTCGAATGCCGCCGTGCTCAGTCTCGGCGCGGGCCCGGCTGTGCCCTCGGGCGCGACGTCAACAGCGACCACGCCAGCGGCAGCCCACAAGCCCGTCACCGCCCCATCGGGCCGCGCGCCGGATGCGTCCAATGCGGCGGCGCCTGCGCTCGTCAACGGCCCGCTCGACGACTCGGCGGACCCCGTGGTCCCCGCCTCGATCGCGCAGGGCGTGTTCGGCACCTACGGCGGCGCGCAGAGCCGCTTGTCGGTCCAAAGCCAGTCCGGTCCGCTTTACCCGGGCAGCAGCGCCAGTGTGCGCGCCCCCACCTGGGTGCCGCAACTGCCCGACCTCGGCGACGGCTCTGGCGGCGCGCTCACGCCGCAGGCCGAGCGCCGGATTGGCGAGCGCGTGATGCGCGAGATTCGCCGCGACCCGGACTATATCGGCGACTGGCTCGTGCTCGATTACCTCAACTCGGTCGCCGCGCGCCTCGCGGCAGCGGCGAGCGCGCAGTTCATCGGCGGCTATCGGCCCGACTTCGAACTCTTCGCGGTCCGCGACGGCCAGATCAATGCGTTTTCGCTGCCGGGCGGTTTCATCGGCGTGAACACGGGCCTCATCGTCGCCACGCAAACGGAATCCGAACTCGCCTCCGTGGTCGGCCACGAGATGGGCCACGTCTTGCAGCGCCACATCGCGCGCATGCTTTCGCAAAACGAGCGCGCTAGCCTCACCGCACTGGCGG
>DATBXG010000532.1:0-15356 GCA_036514415.1 Paraburkholderia sp. | reverse complement strand
CGCGCGCCTGCAGTACCCCTTCCCTCTTTCAATTCCCGCTGAAGGTCTGCCAGACGAGCCACAGGCTTCGGATGGGCAAAACGGTGCCGTCGCCGTGGTCGGTAGCCGGAACTCCAACGGTTCGATCCTCAAGGGTTGACGCGTCGCGGCACGTGCCGCGATCGGGCCCTCAAGTGTACAGCGTGGGCTGCGGCAGCTCTCTCAACAGCGTGAAGCGGCCCACGTCGCGCAGGCGGTAGTCGAGCGGATCGTGCAGCGTATGCACGCGCGCGTTGCGCCAGAAGCGGTCGAGCGCGAGCGCCGCGCCCGTCGCGCGCGCGCCGCACGCTTCGAAAAGCTGCTCGCCGGCTTCGAGCGCGGCGCGGTGCGCGACGATCTTCGCCTCCGAAATCGCGAGCGAGACTTCGGCGCGCGTGGCCGCGAAGAGCGCTTCGCCTTCGTCCCAGGCAGCATCGAGCAGCGCGCCCGCGCGATCCGCCAGCACGGCTGCCGCGAGCGACTGCACGCGCATCTCGCCAAAGCGCTGCTGCAAGTACGGATCGTCGGCCACGTGCTGCACGCCCGAATTGACCCACGGCCGCCCGTTCGCGAGCAAGTAGGCGCGCGCCTCCTCCAGCGCGCCTTCCGCGAGGCCCACGAAGAGATTCGTGAGCACCCCTTGAGAAACCAGCGTGCGCAGCGTGGCGCGCGGCGTATCGGGGCGCTGCAGCACTTCCCCCGCGCGCACTTCCACGTTCTCGAACGACACGGTGCCGCTATCGGTCTGACGCTGGCCGATCGGGTCCCAGTCGTCGTGCACCGTGATCCCGGCGCGCGTGGTGGGCACCACGGCGAACACCGGGTTGCCCGTGACGGGATCATGCGCGCTCACGGTCATCATCTGCGAACCGTAGGTGCCCGAACAGAATCCCTTCTTGCCGTGCACGCGCCAGCCGCCCGCGCCATCGGACTGCGCGACGAGCCGCGTATCGATCGGATTCACGGCATTGCCCCACCACCAGCGATGCTCGACGGTGCCTTGCAGCCAGTTCGCGCGCTGCGTGGCGCTGCCCCACAATTCGACGCTCGCCACCTGCAGGCACTGGAAGCCAAGCAGATGCGCAAGCGCACTGTCGACGCGCGCCAGCGCGCGGATCGTCGCGTAGATGTCGCTCCAGCGCACGCCGCCCGCGCCGAACTGCCCGCCGAATTCGCGCGGCACCGCGAGCGTGAGCAGCCCGGCATCGGCAATCCGTTGCTTTTCGGCCGCGGCGTGGCCGCCCGCGAGATCGCGTTGCGCGGCGTTCGCGCGCAACGCTTCGAGCAGTGCGGCGAAACGCGCGTCCTCCGGTTCCCGCCCGCGTGGGCGCAGTGCTTCGTTCATACCCATGTTTCCCGAATGAGAGGCTCAAAAAGGGCGAAGCGCCCGCACGGGCGCTGCGCGCGTCATGTCGAACGGCCGCGCCCCTCAGGTTCGCCGCAAGAGGCGCCGCACCAGCACGTCGCCCGTGAACTGCACGGCCGCGACGATCGCGATCAGCAGCACGATCACAGTGACCATGACCGTGGTGTCGAAGCGTTGATAGCCGTAACGTATCGCGAGATCGCCAAGCCCACCGGCGCCGACGGCGCCCGCCATCGCCGAGGAGCCGATCATCGCCACCACCGTGATCGTGAAGCCGCCCACCATACCGGGCAGCGCCTCGGGCAGCAGCACATGCCACACGATATGGCGGCGCTGCGCGCCCATGGCCTGGGCGGCCTCGATCAGGCCGCGATCGACTTCGCGCAAGCTCACTTCGGCCACGCGCGCAAAAAACGGAATCGCCGCGATGGAGAGCGGCACCACGGCGGCCCACACGCCGATGGTCGTGCCGACGAGCAAGCGCGTGAGCGGCAGCAACGCGACCAGCATGATGATGAACGGCGTGGAGCGGAACGCGTTGACGAGCGCGCCCAGCGTGGCGTTGAGCGCGGGCCGCTCGAAGATGCCGCCACGCGCGGTCGTGACCAGCAGCAGGGCGATCGGAATACCGATCAGGAGTGCGAACACCGCCGATACGCCGACCATCAGCAAGGTGTCGCGAATGCCTTCGAGAAGTTCAGTGATCCACACGTCAGACATAGCCGAGCACCTCCACGCGGCTGGCGTAGCGCCGCGCCTGCGCAGCCAGCGTGGCCGCTTCGCCGGCTGTGCCCGCAGGCGCCGACACGATGAGCCGCCCTTGCGCGCGTCCTTGAATGCGCTCGATGCCGCCGTGCACGAACCGCACGCCCTGTGCGCCGAACGCCTGCGCAAGCGCGCCGAGTTCGGGCTCTTGCGCCGCCTCGCCCGTGAAGCGCACGTCGAACAAAGCCTGTGCGCCCGCTTGCGGCGAACCGTGAATGCGCGCGGCCAGGTCGTCGGGCAGTTCGTGGCCAGGCGTGTGCAGCAGCGCGCGCGTCGCCTCGTGTTGCGGATCGCCGAACACGCGCCACACGGGACCCTGCTCGACCACCTCGCCGCGCTCGACGACCGCGACCGTATCGCAAACGTCCCGTATCACCTCCATTTCGTGCGTGATGAGCACGATGGTGACGCCAAGCCGCCGGTTGATGTCGCGCAGCAGCGCGAGAATGGCGCGCGTGGTTTCCGGATCGAGCGCCGATGTCGCCTCGTCGCACAGCAGGATGTCGGGCTCGTGCACGAGCGCGCGCGCAATGCCAACACGTTGCTTCTGTCCGCCCGACAGGCGCGCGGGCCACGCATCGCGGCGCTCGCTCAGGCCCACGAGGTCGAGCAGCGCGTTTACGCGTGCTTCGATGGCGGCTTTCGGCACGCCGGCGATTTTCAGCGGCAATGCGATATTGTCGTGCACCGTCTTCGCCGAAAGCAGGTTGAAGTGCTGGAACACCATGCCGATGCGCCGGCGCAGCGCGACCAGCCCGCGCTCATCGAGTGCGCCCACGTCGACGCCGTTCACGCGCACGCTGCCGCTCGTGGGCTTTTCGAGCCCGTTCACGAGCCGCAGCAGCGTGGACTTGCCCGCGCCGCTGCGCCCGATGATGCCGAACACCTCGCCGCGCGCCACCTGCAAGTCCACACCCGCGAGCGCCGCCTGCGCGCCACCCGCATAGATCTTGCCGACGTTGCCGAACACGACCGCGGGCTGCGACGCATCGGCATCACGCGCCGCCTCGCCCGCCGCCGGCCCCGCCTCGACGAAGCGCGCCGCCCCGAACCATTTCATCATCGCTGCTCCTGTTGCGTGCGTTGCGCGCTTTACCAGCCGACCGCGTAGAGGTTGCCGAAGGCCTTGTCGAGTTCCTTGCGCACGGCCGGCGAATGCTGATAGATGTCGATGAACTTGCGAATGCGCGGATCGTTCACGCTTTCGGGCCGCACGACGAATTGAAGCGCAAACGCCTTGTTTTCGACGCCATCGAAGAGCAGCGCGCTATTCGGATCGGTCGTGCCCGCGAGCTTGATGAAGCTCGGGTAGCCCTGCGCCAGATCGACGTCGTCGAGCGAGCGCGCGAGTTGCGACGCTTCGAGCTGCACGATCTTGAGGTGCTTCCGATTCGACACGATGTCGAGCGTCGTGGCGCGATAGTCCACGCCCGGTTTGAGCTGGATGAGCCCTGCGCGCTGCAGCAGCAACAGGCCGCGCCCGCCGTTCACGGGATCGTTCGCGATGGCCACGGTCGCGCCATCCTTCAGGTCTTCGAAGCGTTTCACCTGCTTCGAATAGAGGCCGATCTTCATGATCGTGCCCGGCGCGATGGCGACGAACTTGTAGCCGCCCTGCTTTTCGGCGTTTTCCAGAAACGGCGTGTGCTGAAAGTAATTGACGTCGATGTCCTTGTTCGCCAGCGCGGCGTTGGGCGTGTTCCAGTCCGTGGACTCGATGATCTTCACGTCCACGCCCTGCGCCTTCGCCTCGCGCGCCGCTTCCTGGAGCGCGGGCGTTTGCGGCGTGGTGGCGATGCCGATCCTGAGCGTGGGGGTGTCCGCGTGCGCATTGAGCGTCGACACCGCGAGCGACAAGGCCACGGCCGTCAGCAGACCAGAACGCTGGAAAACGCGCTGAAAAAAGGAAGGGCGCCATACGGCGCGCACGGCTCGGCTCATCGCGGTCCTCGAAGGGAAGTGAGACTTCGTTCAGTGAGGAGCGACGCGATGGGGCCAGCGGGGAAATCGCCCGCGCGCGGGAGGCGCGCCGCCCATCGCATCTGCTCCAGATGGGTCCAGACGATGATAGGGGCGCGGTGCGGCGGGGTCTACGAAGCGATTGCGCAAAGGAAATCGCTGCCTGCGATATGCGCGCCGGCGGCGGACCGGCGCGCGCTTCGGCGCTTTCTGCGGGGTTTAACGCGCGGCGAGCGGTGCCGGCGGCGGCGCCGCGTCGCCGGGCTTCGCATCACCCCAGCCGCCGCCCAGCGCACGGATCAGGTTCACGGTCGCCACCGCCTGCGAGCCCTGCAGATGGCTGGCCTGCAATTGCGACACGAGCACTGTCCGTTCGCTGTCGATCACGTTCAGGTAGCTCACCTCGCCTTCCTCGTATTGCGTGCGCGAGAGATGCGCGGACTGTTGCGAGGCGTCCACTGCATCGTTCTGCTGGCGGATCTGGTCGTCGAGCAGACGCAGGTCGGAGAGATTGTCTTCGACATCGCGGAAGGCCACGAGCACCTGCTGGCGGTACTGCGCAACATCTTCTTCATACTTCGCGCGCGACTGTGCGAGATTCGCCTTGCGCCGGCCGCCGTCGAAGAGCGGCAGCGTGAGCGCCGTGCCCGCGAGCGGCCCGAGCAGGAACGCGCGGCTCGACCACATGAACAGGTCGCCGAGCGTGGCCGACTCGAAGCCAGCCGCCCCCGTGATGTTGAGCTGCGGGAAGAACGCCGACTTCGCGAGACCCACGCGCGCGTTCGCGGCCGCCATCGCGCGCTCGGCCGCGGCGACGTCCGGGCGGCGCTCCAGCAGCGCGGAAGGCAGGCCCGGCGGCACTTGCACGACCACCGGCGCGAGCGGCGTTTCCGGGAACGTGAAGTCCGCGGGCGCCTTGCCCAGCAGGATCGCCAGGCTGTGCTCCGAGGCCGCGCGCTGGCGCGCCACGCCCACCGCATCGGCGCGCGCGCTCGCGAGTTCGTTGCGTGCCTGCGCCACGTCGAGCGCGCTGATGTCGCCTTCCTTGAAGCGCCGCTCGACGAGCTTGAGCGCGTCTTCGCGCAGCGCCACCGTGCGGCGGTACAGATCAACGTCGGAGTCGAATTGGCGCAGCTGGAAGTAGTTTTGCGCGACGTCGGCCTGCAACGCGAGCTGAACCGAGCGGAACAAGGCTTCACTCTGCTCGGCGTCCGCCTGCGAGGCGTGGACGTTCGAACTCACGCGGCCGAACAGATCGACCTCGTAGCTCGCCGTGGCCTGCGCGCGCCAGAGCGTTTGCGCGGGCACGTTGGTGTTCTGCGGCAGAAACTGCGAAGCCGGCGAGACACGCTCACGCGTCGGGCCGAAGCCCGCATCAATCGACGGGAACCACGAGGCGCGCGCGGCCTGCGTCACGGCACGCGCCTGCTGCACGCGCGCGGCCGCCGCCTTGAGGTCCTGGTTCGCTTCGAGCGCCTGCTGTTCGAGCTTGTCGAGCGTCGGGTCGCCGAACAGGGTCCACCATTCGCCGCGATGGGCGTCGTCGGCGGGCTGCGCGGGCTTCCATGTGCCCACGTCGTGCGGATTCGCGGACTGCGTCTGCTGCGGCGCTTCCTTGTACGCGGCGGGCACGGCCGCGTCGGGCACCTTGTAGGTCGGCTCGACCGAGCATGCCGCAAGCCAGGCGAAAAGCGCAACGCTCGCCGCGATTCTCGCGAGACGCCAGCCTACCGGCGTGACGTTCCCGCTATAGCGCAAGTTTGATTCGTTAGTCATGTTAATCATTCTCCCTTGGCGCCTCAGGCGTCGACCATCGACTGCGGCTTGCGCGCGTTGTCCTTCTGCGCGACGTGAATCTTGCCCCCCGCGAGCGTGCGCAGCACCACGTAGAACACCGGCGTAAGCAGCAGACCGAACGCCGTGACGCCCAGCATGCCGAAGAACACCGCCACGCCCATCGCATGACGCATCTCCGAACCCGCGCCGCTGGAGAGCACGAGCGGCACCACGCCCATGATGAACGCGATGGACGTCATCAGGATCGGGCGCAGGCGCAGCCGGCTCGCCTCGATGGCGGCGGTGAGCGGCGTGTGTCCGTCGTGCTCCAGTTCACGCGCAAATTCCACGATCAGAATGGCATTCTTCGACGCGAGGCCAACGAGCACCATCAAGCCAATCTGCGTGAAGATGTTGTTGTCGCCCTGCGTGAGCCACACGCCGGTCAGCGCGCACAGCACGCTCATCGGCACGATCAGGATCACCGCGAGCGGCAGCGTGAGGCTTTCGTACAGCGCGGCCAGCACGAGGAACACGAGCAGCACGCTGATCGGGAACACCCAGACGCCCGCATTGCCCGCCAGCACCTGCTGATACGTGAGGTCGGTCCATTCGAACTTCACGCCGTGCGGCAGCACCTCGGCCGCGATGCGCTCCGCCGCCGCCTGCGCCTGACCCGACGAGTAACCGGGCGCGGGGCCGCCGTTGATGTCGGCGGCGGTGTAGCCGTTGTAGCGCACCACCATTTCGGGGCCGTACGTGGGCGTGACCGTGACGAGCGACGAGAGCGGCACCATCTCGCCTGCGGCGTTGCGCGTCTTCAGTTGCAGGATGTCGTCGGCCTTCTGGCGGAACGGCGCATCGGCCTGCACGCGCACCTGGTACACGCGCCCGAAGCGATTGAAGTCGTTCACGTAGAGCGAGCCGAGATAGACCTGCATCGTATCGAACACGTCCGTGACCGGCACGCCAAGCTGCTTCGCCTTCGTGCGGTCGAGATCGACGTTCAGCTGCGGCACGTTGATCTGATAGTTCGTGAACGTCGGACCCAGCTCCCGCGTTTGCGACGCGCGCTTGACGAAGTCCTGCGTGGCGCGATTGAGCGCCTCGTAACCCAGCGCACCATGATCCTCCAGCTGCATCTTGAAGCCGCCGAGCGTGCCGAGGCCAAGCACCGGCGGCGGCGGGAACACGGCGACGAACGAGTCCTTGATCGCCGCGTACTGCTGGTTCAGCGCGCCCGCAATCGCCCCTGCAGAAAGGGCCTTGCCCTTGCGGTCCTTGAACGGCTTGAGCGTGACGAACACGATGCCCGCGCTCGAGCTATTGGTGAAGCCGTTCACCGAAAGGCCCGGAAACGCCACAGCGCTTTCCACGCCGGGCTGCTTGAGCGCAATGGCGCTCATGTCGCGGATCACGTTCTCGGTGCGGTCGAGCGAAGCGCCATTGGGCAATTGCGCGAATGCGATCAGATACTCCTTGTCCTGCGCGGGCACGAAGCCGCCCGGCACCACGCGCGCCATCAACACGGTTGCGCCGAGCAGCACCACGTAGATCGCGAGCATCGCGCCCTTGCGGCGCAGCACGCCGTTCACGCCGCGCCCGTAGCTTTCCGAGCCGCGATGGAAGACCGTGTTGAAGCGCCGGAAGAAGCCGCCCAGCACGAGGTTCATTCCACGCGTGAGCCAGTCTTCCTTCTCGCCATGGCCGCGCAGCAGCAGCGCAGAGAGCGCGGGCGAAAGCGTGAGCGAGTTGAACGCCGAAATCACCGTCGAAATGGCGATGGTCATCGCGAACTGCTTGTAGAACTGGCCCGTGAGACCGCTCATGAACGCCAGCGGCACGAACACGGCCACGAGCGTGAGCGCGATCGCGATGATCGGCCCGCTCACTTCCTGCATGGCCTTGTACGTCGCGTCGCGTGCGGATAATCCGCTCGCGATGTTGCGCTCCACGTTTTCCACCACCACGATCGCGTCGTCAACGACGATACCGATCGCGAGCACCATGCCGAACAGCGATAGCGCGTTGATCGAGAACCCGAATGCGAGCAGCAGCGAGAACGTCCCGACGATCGACACCGGCACGGCGATGAGCGGAATGATCGAAGCGCGCCACGTCTGCAGGAACACGATCACGACGATCACCACGAGCGCGATCGCTTCGAGCAGCGTATGCACGACGGCTTCGATACTCGAGCGCACGAACTGCGTGGGGTCGTAGACGATACGGTAGTCCACGCCCGCGGGCATGTCCTGCTTCAGTTCCTTCATCGCCGCGCGCACCTGGTCCGAGATGGCGAGCGAGTTCGCGCCCGGCGCCTGGTTGATCGCGAGCGCCACCGCCGGCTTGTTGTCGAGCAGCGAACGCAGGCCGTACTCGGAGGCTGCCAGCTCGATGCGCGCGATATCGCGCAGATACGTCACGCCGCCATCGGGATTCGTCTTGACGATGATGTCGCCGAATTCGCTTTCCGTGCGCAAACGGCCGCGCGCATTCACGTTGAGCTGAAACGGCGTGCCGGGCACGCTAGGCGAGGCGCCGATCACGCCCGCCGCCACCTGCACGTTTTGCTCGCGAATCGCGGCGACCACGTCGTTGGCCGTGAGATTGCGCTGCGCCACCTTCTGCGGATCGAGCCAGATGCGCATGGCGTAGTCGCCCGCGCCCCACAGCTGCACCTCGCCCACGCCCTGGATGTTCGACAGGCGATCCTTCACGTTGAGCAGCGCGTAGTTGCGCAGGTACGTCATGTCGTACTGGTTGTTCGGCGAGATCAGGTGCACCACCATCGTGAGCGTGGGCGAGCTCTTGATGGTCGTGATGCCGAGACGCTGCACGTCCTCCGGCAGGCGAGGCAGCGCCTGGTTCACGCGGTTCTGCACGAGCTGCGTGGCCTTGTCCGGGTCGGTGCCGAGGCGGAACGTGACCGTGAGCGTGAGATTGCCGTCGCTATTGGCCTGCGACTGCATGTACAGCATGTTCTCGACGCCGTTGATCTGCTCTTCGAGCGGCGCCGCCACGGCCTCGGCGATCACCTTCGGGTTCGCGCCCGGATACTGTGCATGCACGACCACCGAAGGCGGCACGACTTCGGGGTACTCGGAGATCGGCAACTGGAACAGCGCGATCACGCCGGCCAGCAGGATCAGCACGGACAGCACGCCCGCGAAGATCGGCCGGTCGATGAAGAATTTCGATATGTTCATGGGTTGCTCTTTTTCATGACGCTCGTTTGACGCGCATCTTCATACGCATCTCCAGACGATCAGGGTTCCTGAATGGTATTGAAGCGTATGCAGCAATCGCATACGCCCGCCGCTCGTCAGGACGTCTTTGCCGTCTTGCTGGCGTTCGCCGCGGTATTCGTCGAACCGGCGTCGGGGTCGCCGTTCATCGGCACCATGTGGGAACGCACCGCCTCGCCGGGCCGCACGCGCTGCGTGCCGTTCACCACCACGTGATCGCCCGCCTTCAGGCCGTCCAGGATCACGCGCAGGTTGCCCTGCTGGCCGCCCGTCTGCACGTTGCGGTACGCGATCTTGCCGCTGCCGTCCACGACGTAAACAAACTTCTTGTCCTGGTCGGTGCCGATGGCCGCGTCGTCCACGAGCAGCGCCGGATGGGGTGCGCTGCCGCCTACCTTGATGCGTGCGTACAGCCCCGGCACGAGCGCGCCGTCGGCGTTGTCGAAGCGCGCACGCACGCGGATCGTGCCCGACGTGGTGTCGAGCCGGTTGTCCACCGACTCGATCGTGCCCTTGCGCGAATAGCCTGCTTCGTTCGCAAGGCCCAGTTCGACGGGCACCTTCGAGCCGTCTTTCATGCGGCTGATGTAGTCGAGATAGGTCTGCTCGTCGGCGTCGAACTCGGCGTACATGGGCGAAACGGAAACGAGCGTCGTGAGCGGCGCGGCGCTCGCCCCGGCCGAAACGACGTTGCCCACCGTGATCTCGGCGCGCGACACACGCCCTGCAACCGGCGCGACGATGCGCGTGTAGCCCAGATTGATCTGCGCGGCTTCGAGCGCGGCCTGCGCCGCCTTGAGATTCGCGCTCGCCTCGCGCGAGGCGTTCTGCTTCTCGTCGTAGTCGCGCTTCGCAATGGCGTTGTCGCCGATGAGTCGCTGCGCGCGCTCCCAGTCGCTTTGCGCGTAGCCCGTGCGCGCCTGCGCGGCGGCGAGTTGCGCCGCGGCTTGATCGACGGCTGCCTGGTACGGACGCGGATCGATCACGAAGAGCGTGTCGCCCTGCTTCACGAGCGCACCGTCACGGAAGTTCACGGAGACGATCGTGCCCGACACCTGCGGACGTATCTCCACTTTCTCGACGGCGGCCATGCGGCCGGAGTAGGTCTGCCAGTCGGTGATCGTGCGATTGAGCACGGCCGCGACATCGACTTCAGGCGCGGGCGGCGCTTCGGCGGCCACGGCGGGATGGGAGTCGAGGCGAATTGCCCCGAGCGTGCCCAGACCCGCGACCACGAGCGCGCCAATGACCGCTAGCGCGATACGGGTACGGGATTGCGAAAAGAGTGACATGTCGGACTCCAGAAATAATGGTTGATTGTTCTTCACTGGTTCGGCAGCACCGCGGCGTCGGCGCTTCGCTCATCAGGCGCCCGCGTCGAAGCAACATTGGAAAAACCGCAGCGCTTCGCTGAGCGCGGCCGGATGCGCCGCGAGGTTCGCATGCGAGACGCTCGGGTAACGCACCACCTGGGTGCGCACACCGGCATCGATCAGGCGGCTCGCGTACTTCTCCGCTTCGATGTGCAGCACGTCGTTCTGTGCGGTCACGATGAGCGTGGGCGGCAACCCGCCGAGCCGCAGCGATTCGAGCGGCGCCGCGTACGGATGCATGCGCTGCGCGGCATCCGGCAGATACGCCCGATAGCACGCCGCGCATTCGCTTGCGGTAATGTCCGAACCCAGCCGCGCTTCGTCGCCGAGGCGCGTGAGGCTCGGGTCCAGCATCGGCGCGAACAGCGCCTGAGCGGCGAGCTTCACGTCGCCGCGATCGCGTCCCATGAAGGCGAGCACGTTGGCGATCTGGCCGCCCGCGTCGTGGCCCGCCGCGATCACGCGCTTCGGGTTGCCGCCGAAAGCGCGGGCCCGCGTGAGCGCCCAGAGCGCCGCGCGATGTGCGTCTTCGGGTGCGGCGGGAAACGGGTGCTTCGGCGCGAGCGAATAGCCCACGCTCACCACGAGCGCGGGTAAGCGTTCTGCGAGAAAGCGCCCGACGGCGTCCGCTTCTTCGATCGACCCGCGCACGAAGCCGCCGCCGTGGAAATACAGCAGCACCGGCAGGCCGTTCGCGCCTTCGGGGCGATACAGGCGCAGCGGAATCTGCTGGGCATAGCCTTCGATCGCCACGTCGGTCGTGAGCAGCGCGCGTGCCTTGCTGGGCCTGGCGGGCGCGGAAAGAGGCTCTGCCGCCGGGACTTCGGCCAGCGGTGCGTCTTCCGCGGAGATCCAGGACTGCGGGCGTTTAAAGACGTCCATGTCAAATCGGCGCAATGCGCGAGAGTAGATTCGGATGGAGCGAATTGTGGGTTCGGCAGACTTGCAAATAAATGCCTATAATCCGGCAACACAATTCGGCGCACCTGAACAATCTGTCTCTTCTTTTCGCACGAGTGTTTGCTTCAGGCACCGCGCGGCGTGCGTCCGAATACTTTCGGAGAGTGGCAATGGACCGTCTTCAGGCCATGCAGGTGTTCACCCGCGTCGTCGACACCAACAGCTTCACGCGCGCAGCCGAAACGCTCGACATGCCGCGCGCATCGGTCACGACGATCATCCAGAATCTCGAAGCGTTTCTCGGCGTGCGCCTCATGCACCGCACGACGCGGCGCCTCTCGCTCACGCCCGACGGCGCCGCGTACTACGAGCGCTGCGTGCGCATTCTCGCTGACGTCGAGGAAACGGAAACCACATTCCAGGATCGCAACCGCAAGCCGCACGGCAAGCTGCGCATCGACATGCCCGGCTCGATCGGGCGGCTCATCGTGATTCCATCGCTGTGCGAGTTCCACGGGCGCTATCCGGACATCGACCTGCAACTCGGGCTCTCCGACCGCCCGGTCGACTTGCTGCAGGAGGGCGTGGATTGCGTGGTGCGCGTGGGCGCACTGCAGGATTCGTCGCTGGTCGCGCGGCGCATCGGCATCTTCGAAGGCGTATCGTGCGCGGCGCCCTCGTATCTGGAGCGCCACGGCACGCCGCAAACGCTAGAGGAACTGGCAGAACATCGCGCCGTGAATTACTTTTCGTCGCGCACGGGCCGCGTAATGGATTGGGCCTTCCTCGTCGACGGCAAGGAAGTGGAGGTCAAGCTCAAGAGCATGGTCTCGGTGAACGACGCGGACGCCTATGTGACCTGCGGCATCGAAGGCTTCGGCCTGATTCAGGGGCCGCGCTATATGGTGCTGCCGCATCTGAAGTCGGGGGCGCTCGTCGAAGTGCTGCCCGACTTCAAGCCGCTGCCCATGCCGATATCGGCCGTGTATCCGCACAGCCGCCATCTGTCGCCGAAAGTGCGCGTGTTCGTGGACTGGATCGCCGAAGTGTTCGACCGCTGCCCGCTCCTGAGCGGCCGCGCCTCGCTCTACAAGGCCTGCACGATGCGCACGCTCGAAGAGCGCGAAAACGCGCCGGCGCTCGAAACGCCGGTTATTTCGGAGTGGGCCGCATAGGCTGGGCCGCATAGGCTGGGCCGCATAGGCTGCGCTAACCCTCAAAACCGCGTCCGCCCAGGCTTGCGCGGACGCGGCGCAGCGATTGTTCCGGATTTTCGACAATTGCTTTCGCGTTCCGGCCGTTTATCGCGAACGGCCGCGCAACTACATTTGCTCCTGTCGCCGCAGTGCTCGCGGCATCGATATAACAGGAGCAGATCATGAAACGCACTCTCGCAACCGCCATCGGCGCCACGCTGGTTCTTTCGCTCGCCGCGAGCGCTTCGGCCTTCGCGGAGGACAGCAGCACCCCGAAAACGCGCGCCGAAGTGAAGGCCGAAATCGTCGCCGCGTATCGCGACGGGACGCTGCCCTCGCTCAACAAGACGAGCTACCCCGAGCAAAGCCTGGTTGGCCGCACGCAAGCGCAACGCATCGCGCTGCAGGAAAGCCGCGCAAACGGCCCCGCTCGCGTCGCGCAAGCCGGCGAATAATGCCGCGAAGCGCATCGACATTTCGATTGCAAGACGATAAAGACAGGAATCCAGAATGAACCCGACCGTACCGTCCGAACTCGAACAGTGGGACAACACCACGCCCGTGTGGACGCCGTTTCGCCACTAAAACACCCGTGAAGATGTGAAATGGCCCGCAGTCTCAGCGACCGTCGGGCCTTCGCGCTACCGCTTCACGAAATCCGGCTCGAAGAACACCCAGCGGACCACGGGAAAGCGCGCCTGCAAATCGGCTTCGATTGCGTTGATCGCCTCGACCATGGTGCGGCTGTGCTCGTAGTCGAGCATTTCGCACTGCACGGCTACCATCACGTCCTTGCCCCATTGCAGGGTAATGAGGCTGATGATGCTGCGAATCTCGGGGCGCGCGCGCAGGAACGCCTCGATATCGCGGCGCATTTCCGGGCTCGCCGACTCGCCCACGATCATCGACTTCACTTCACGCGCGATGAACCACGCGATCAGCATGAGCAAAATGCCCACGCCGATCGAGCCGCACGCGTCCCATACCGGATTGCCGGTGATGACCGTGAGCAACACAGCAGCGAATGCAATGGCGAGACCCACCAGCGCCGCGATGTCCTCGCCGGCCACGACGAGCAGGTCCGAGTCGCGCGTTTCGCGCGCCCAGCGCCACAGCGATTTCGTGGGCGCGCTCTTGCGGATCTCGCGCAGCGCGCCGTAAAGCGAAAATGCTTCGAGCACCACCGAAATGCCGAGCACGACGAGCGCCACATAGACGAAGCGCAGCGGTTCGCGCGCAATCAGCCGGTGAACGCCCTCGTACACCGAGAACGCGCCGCCCACGAAGAACAGCAGCAGCGCCACGAGCAGCGAATAGAAGTTGATCGCGCGGCCGGTGCCCATCGGGTGCAGCGGCGTAGCCGGCTCGCGCGACTGGCGCAGGCCAAAGAGCAGCAGCAGTTGATTGCCGCAATCGGCCGTGGAGTGAATCGCCTCCGCGAACATCGACCCCGAGCCCGTGAACGCCGCGGCAGCGTACTTGCAGATCGCAATGCCAGCGTTCGCCGCCAGCGCATAGAAGATGGCTTTCGGCGATTCTCCGCTCATCGTGCCCTCATGCCGCTTCCACGCGGGCCGGGCCTTCGCTCATTTCCCCTATCACGCGCGCAGCGTCGAAGCCGTCCGCGCGGAAGATCGCCAGCACTTCGTCGACGCTTTCCGGCGCGCACGCCACGAGCAGGCCGCCCGAGGTTTGCGGGTCGGTGAGCAGCGTGCGCGCGCTTTCGGGCAGGCTGGGCGCGAGCGTGACGGCCTCGCCGTACGAGGTCCAGTTGCGCCCCGACGCGCCTGTGAACACGCCTTGATCCACGAACTTCTGCACGCCCGGCAGCCACGGCAGGTCGGCATAGCGCACGCGCGCCGTGAGGTTCGCGCCGCGCGCGATTTCGAGCGTATGGCCGAGCAGGCCGAAGCCGGTCACGTCGGTCATGGCGTGCACGCCGGGCAGTCCCGCCAGCGTCGCGCCGGGCGTGTTGAGCTTCGTCGCGGCGGCCACCATGGCCCGGTAGCCGGTGTCGTCGAGCAGTTCCTTCTTGAGCGCGGCCGAAAGCACGCCCACGCCGAGCGGCTTGCCGAGCACGAGCACGTCGCCCGCGCGCGCCGACGCGTTGCGCTTCACGCGCTCGGGATGCACCACGCCGAGCGCCGCGAGCCCGTAGATGGGCTCCACGGAATCGATCGAATGCCCGCCCGCCACGGGAATGCCCGCTGCCGCGCAGACGTCCTCGCCGCCGCGCAGCACCTGCGCGATCACATCGTGCGGCAGCACGTTGATGGGCATGCCGACCAGCGCGAGCGCGAGGATCGGCTTGCCGCCCATGGCGTAGACGTCCGAAAGCGCATTGGTCGCGGCAATGCGGCCGAAGTCGTACGGGTCGTCGACGATCGGCATGAAGAAGTCCGTGGTCGCGACGATGGCCTGCTCGTCGTTGAGCTTGTAGACGGCGGCGTCGTCGGCGGTCTCGGTGCCGACCAGCAGGTTCGGAAACACGGTGGTCAGCGGCGTGCTGCGGGCGAGCAGCGCGGAAAGTACGCCCGGCGCGATCTTGCAGCCGCAGCCGCCGCCGTGCGAAAGGCTCGTGAGGCGCGGCACGGCGGCGCCGATGGCGGGTTTGTCGTTCATGTCTGGAAATCGTCCTGAAAGTGCCGGAATAACCTTCGTATTATGGGCCAATCGTCGGACGGACGATGCGGGCGGGCGCGCGGCGGGCCTGGCTGGTCAGCCCGGGCTGGCCGCGGCGCCGGCGGAAACGCCA
>DATBXG010000531.1:0-6284 GCA_036514415.1 Paraburkholderia sp. | reverse complement strand
GCCTGTGACTCCGGTTACGCCGCCGCCAGCCAGTGCCGCGCAGGCCGATGAGGCTCGCCGGACGGCTCGCGACGAAGCGGCCGACGCACCGAGGCCTCCGCTGCGTGGCTGATGCCGCGCGCAAACCCGGCCTCCGAAACGCCAGACGTAGTGCGTCCAAAGCAGCGCCCAAAGCAGCGCGCAAATCGCCCCCGCAATTGCGCCACCCGGTTCCGCCGTAGCGCGGTGCCCTGGTCCTGATGAATTCACGCCGCGCTTTTCATGTGTCGCGCGGCTTTCTGTATCCGTACTTTTTTAGGTCTCGTCCGCAGCCATGCACGACAAAATCCTGATTCTCGACTTCGGCTCGCAAGTCACCCAGCTCATCGCCCGCCGTGTGCGCGAAGCCCACGTGTACTCGGAAATCCATCCGTATGACGTCGACGACGCCTTCGTGCGCGAATTCGCGCCGAAGGGCATCATCCTCTCGGGCGGCCCGAACTCGGTCACCGACACCGACACCCCGCGCGCGCCGCAGGCGGTGTTCGAGCTGGGCGTGCCGGTCCTCGGCATCTGCTACGGCATGCAGACGATGGCCGAGCAGCTCGGCGGCAAGGTGGACGGCGGCCACCTGCGCGAATTCGGCTACGCCGAAGTGCGCGCGCGCAACCACACGAGCTTCCTCGAAGGCATCGAAGACTTCCGCACGAGCGAAGGTCACGGCATGCTCAAGGTCTGGATGAGCCACGGCGACAAGGTCACCGAAATGCCGGCCGGGTTCCAGCTGATGGCCTCGACGGAATCGTGTCCGATCGCGGCAATGGCCGACGAAGCGCGCCACTTCTACGGCCTGCAATGGCACCCGGAAGTCACGCACACCGTGCAGGGCCGCGCGATGCTCGAGCGCTTCGTGCTCGGCATCTGCGGCGCCAGGGCTGATTGGGAGATGGGTCACTACATCGACGAAGCCGTCGAAACGATCCGCAAGCAGGTGGGCAGCGAGCATGTGATTCTCGGCCTTTCGGGCGGCGTGGATTCGTCGGTCGCCGCAGCGCTGCTGCACCGCGCGATTGGCGACCAGCTGACCTGTGTGTTCGTCGATCATGGCCTGCTGCGCCTGAACGAGGCCGAGCAGGTGATGTCGATGTTCGCCGACAACCTTGGCGTGAAGGTGATCCACGTCGATGCGAGCGCAGCGTTCATGTCGAAGCTCGCGGGCGTGACCGACCCGGAAGCGAAGCGCAAGATTATCGGCGCCGAGTTCGTCGAGGTGTTCCAGACCGAAGCGGGCAAGCTCACCGACGCGAAGTGGCTCGCACAAGGCACGATCTACCCGGACGTGATCGAGTCGGCGGGCAAGGGCAAGAAGGCCGCGCATACGATCAAGAGCCACCACAACGTGGGCGGCCTGCCGGAAACGCTGAACCTCAAGCTGCTCGAACCGCTGCGCGAACTCTTCAAGGACGAAGTGCGCGAACTGGGCGTGAAGCTCGGCCTGCCGCACGAGATGGTGTATCGCCATCCGTTCCCGGGCCCGGGCCTCGGCGTGCGCATTCTCGGCGAGGTGAAGCGCGATTTCGCGGACCTGCTGCGCCGTGCGGATGCGATCTTCATCGAGACGCTGCGCAACACGATCGACAAGGAAACCGGCAAGTCGTGGTACGACCTCACGAGCCAGGCGTTCGCGGTGTTCCTGCCGGTGAAGAGCGTGGGCGTGATGGGCGATGGCCGCACGTACGAGTACGTCGTGGCGCTGCGCGCGGTGCAGACGCTCGACTTCATGACGGCGCACTGGGCGCATCTGCCGCACGAGCTGCTTGGCCACGTGTCGAACCGCATCATCAATGAAGTGCGCGGCATCAATCGTGTCGTCTACGACATCTCGGGCAAGCCGCCGGCGACGATCGAGTGGGAGTGATGTTCTCCCGCTAGCCTGCTGGCGATGTCAAAACCCGCGTTCGGCACCTTGAGCCGACGCGGGTTTTTTGCTTCTGGCGAATCCGCCTTGTCCGTCGTACCAGCGCCAGGCCGCTCAATGCTTGAGGCACGTGTCCGCGTTCTTCCAGGTGCAGACGTCGAGCCCCGTATGAACGATGGGCTTCACCGTCTTCCCGTCCGCCAGATCGCGCATCACGATCGCCGCCTGATAGCCCATTTCTTCAGGCCGCTGCCCGACCAGCACGTTGACCTTGTGGTCCTTGAGCGCCTGCAGCTCCGGCCCGAGCGTATCGGCGGAAACGATCACGAATTGCCCGCTGCTGATCTTGTCCATGATCGGCGTGACGACCTGCGAATACGCTTCGGGGGCGAAGAGCGGCCAGCCGCCCTCGAACACGAATGCCTGCAGCGTGCTGGCGTTCGCGGTGAGGGTGTCCTGCATCATCTGGTTCGCTTTCGCGGCGTCGTCGTTCGAGTAGAGCGGGCAGGCGCTGATTTCGTGCCAGTTGTTCTCGCCCGCCAGCTTCTTGACGCCCTTCTTGCCCGAGAGCACGTCGCGCGTGCCCTGGGCGCGCTGATTGATGTTCTCGGCCGCGGGGTTGCCCATCACGAGGCAGATGTTGCCGCCCTTGGGCATGAGCGTCTTCAACTGCTCGCCAAGCTTGACGCCCAGCTCGTAGTTGTCGGTGCCGACATACGCCTTGCGCAGCGACTGGTCTTTCGGCAGCAGATCGGCATCCGCGGTGATGATCGGGATCTTCGCATTGCGGCGGCGGATCACTTCCGCGATGGCCGGGGCGTTCGACGGTGAAACCGCGATCGCCGCGACGCCCTTGGTCAACAGGTCATCGACGATCTGTACTTCCGCGCTTTCGTCCGCGGCTGTCGCAGGTCCGGTGTAGTAGCAGTTGTAGCCCTGCTTGCCGAGTTCCTTGTTCGCCCGGTCACAGCCCTGGTGCATGAGATCGAAGTAGGGATTGTCGAGGCCCTTCACGACCAGCGCGAGGGTCTTGTCGGCTGCGCAGGCGGAAGAGGCCAGCATGGCGAGCCCTCCGATCGCAGCGAGATACTTCCACGCTTTCTTCATGGTTTCCTCCTGTTCGGCGCCGGTTGTACGGCGCGCGTGTCTCATACAGTTTTCGTCGTCGGAAGGAAAGCCCGCGCCCGTGCCTTGGGCTTCCCGCGGAACCTCGTGTTTCCCGTGATGGCTGGCGTCCGGTGGTTCCGCGTGTTGTCCGGCCGCGCCTCCCTCCAACTGCGCGCCCGCCGCACTCGCGGCCGGCGCGCCCGAAGACCGTTCACTCTCCTTGCCGTTCGCCGCCGAGCCGGTTGAACAGCACGGCGATGATGATGAAGCCACCCACAACGGTTCCTTGCCAGAACGAGTCCACGCCGAGCAGGATCAGGCTGTTGCGGATCACCTCGATGAGCGCGGCGCCGACGATGGTGCCAAAGGCGCTGCCCACGCCGCCCGCGAGATTGGTGCCGCCGATCACGGTGGCGGCGATCACGCGCAGTTCGTCGCCGGTGCCTAGGCCTGTCGTCACCGCGCCGAGCCAGCCGACCTCGAGGATGGCCGCGACGCCCGCCATCAGGCCGCCGAGCACATAGACCGAGCAGAGCACGCGCCGCACCGGCACGCCGGTGAGATTCGCCGCGTGGCGGTTGCCGCCGACCGCGAAGACATAGCGGCCCCAGCGCGTGAAGGCGAAGGCGAACCAGAACATCACGCCGAGGACGATCAGGAACCATACGGGATTGGCGACGCCGAGCGCTTTGCCGCCGCCGAGCGCGAGGAGCATTTTGCCGTCGGGCCCGAAATCGAAAATGGTCCGGCTGCCGGAGATCACGAGCGCGAGGCTGCGGCCGACGCTGAGCATGCCGAGCGTCACGACGAACGGCTGCATGTTGAGATAAGCGATGAGCAGGCCGTTCACGAGGCCGACGAGCCCCGCAGTGAGCAGACCGAGCCCGATGCCGGCCCAGATCGGGTAGCCCGCGTTCATCGTGACGGAAAGCACGATGCCGCTCAGACCGATCGTCGAGCCAACCGAAATGTCGATGCCGCCCGTGACGATGATGGCCATCATGCCCAGCGCGACGATGGCCACGAAGGCGAAGTTGCGCGTGACGTTGAAGAGGTTCTGCGGCGTGGCGAACGTCGAGGTGACGATCGAAAGCAGGACGCAGGCGACGAGCGTGGCGAGCACCACCCAGAACACCTGGCTCGCGAGCAGCCCGCTCCAGCGGGTGTGGGTCTTCGCGGATTGGGGGTCGTCGAGCAACGTAGGCATGGGTGTGGGCCTTTGCGGCGCATCGTTCAATTTCTGTGTCTCCTGTCGGCCGCACTTAGCGCTTCAGCGCTTAGTGCGGCCCCATGCAGAGCAGTCCCACGCATCGGCGTGCGAGTCAGCTTCAGGCGGCGGCGATGGCTCCGGTGATGAGGCCGGTGACTTCTTCCGGCGAAGACGCTTCGGTCTGCTTGTCCGCGACCTTGCGTCCGCGCCGCATGACGACCACGCGATGGGCGACCTCGAAAACGTCAGGCATGCGGTGACTGATGAGAATGACGGCGATGCCATGCTCGGAGAGGCGCTTGATGAGGTCGAGCACCTGCGCCACCTGGCGCACGCTGATCGCGGCGGTCGGTTCGTCCATCAGCACGAGCCGCGCCTCGGACAAACGCGTGCGCGCGATCGCCACGGCCTGCCGCTGCCCGCCCGACATCTGGCGGACGAGATCGCGCGGGCGCGTTTCGGACTTCAGTTCCTTGAAAAGCTCGGCGGAGCGCCGGTACATGGCGGCGTGATCGAGAACGCGCAAGGGCCATATGCCGATGCGCGGCTCGCGGCCGAGAAAGACATTGGCGGCCGCCGTGAGGTTGTCGCAGAGCGCGAGATCCTGATAGACCACCTCGATGCCCTTTGAGCGGGCGTCGACGGGGCGGCTGAAATGCACTGGCTTGCCGTCGATGAGAATTTCGCCGTGAGAGGGCGGGAAGTTTCCGGCGATGACTTTTACCAGCGTCGACTTTCCGGCGCCGTTGTCGCCCATGAGGCCTACCACCTGACCAGCCTCGAGGCTCAACGTGACGTCGTTCAGCGCGTGAATGGCGCCGAAGTGCCTGGAAACGCCTCTGAGCTCAAGAAGACTCATGGACTGTCGCGCTCGCGCTTGGGGAGCCGCCCGCCGCGTTGGCCAGGGCGGCCGGAAGACGTGCTAACTAGCCTGTTTTTTAGAGCACGATCGCGCTTTTAGCAAGACTATTTCGTGACGCGGTCCAGCGCCGCTGCCAGCGGCCCGCTCATGAGATAAAATTGCATTTTCGCCGAAAACCCCCGCCAGACGGACCTGGCGCGCGCTGTCCCAACTTGCTTCAGGCCTCCAGCGGCATCGCACTCGTCCCCTTGAGTTCATCGAGACACACGATCGACTGCACGCTGTTCACGCCGGGCGCGCGCATCAGCGTATCGAGCAGGAACTCGGAAAGCGCCTTGAGGTCGCGCGCCACCACCTTCAGCACGTAGTCGATATCGCCAGTCACGGAGTAGCACTCCTGCACCTGCGGCAACGTCGCGACGAGTTCCTTGAACTTGACGAGCTCGCGCATGTGCCCGCGTTCCATCGTCACCTGAATGAAGGCGACCACGCCGAAGCCGAGCGCCTGCGCGTCGAGCCGCGTCTCGTAGCGCCGGATCACGCCGAGCTCCTCGAGCCGCCGGTGACGCCTCAAGGTCTGCGCGGGCGAGAGCTTGATCGCGGCCGCGAGTTCGAGATTCGAAGCGCGACCGTGCTCCTGGAGTGCGGCGAGAAGCCGCATGTCGATCGTGTCGAGCGCGAGATTCTGCATTTATCTTGCGTGAGATGGGTTTTGGGTGAGAGGGAATTGTATCAATCAGGGTATGCCTGCGTACGAGATGAAATCATATTTTTCCGCGCCAACTATACACTGGGCGCACCCGATCGGGCTGGCGGCCAGTTCCGTCAAGCCTGGCAGCGCGCCGGCGCAGAACGTTGTGCGCGCAATTTTATTTCGTGGAGCGGAGCCGGCGTCCTACCCGGATGCTTTGGCCCCGCGCAGACAAGTCGGAGACAGGAAGAGACATGGTTTCAAACGACACGCGTGAAAATCGCGGCCAGCTAAAGCGTGGCCTGAAGAATCGTCACATCCAGCTCATTGCGCTGGGCGGGGCGATCGGCACGGGCCTGTTCCTCGGCATTGCGCAGACGATTCAGACCGCCGGCCCTTCGGTGCTGCTCGGCTACGGCGTCGCTGGGATCATTGCGTTCTTCATCATGCGGCAGTTGGGCGAGATGGTCGTGGACGAGCCCGTCGCCGGTTCGTTCAGCTATTTCGCCGACAAGTA
>DATBXG010000530.1:0-3146 GCA_036514415.1 Paraburkholderia sp. | reverse complement strand
CGAACGGCACGCGCCAGCCCCAGCTTTCGAGCGCGGCTTGCGAGAGCGTGGTGGAAAGCGCCACGCCGATGAGCGCGCCGCACACCGTGTTGAGGCCCTGGCTCACGAACTGCCAGCTGCCGTAGAAGCCGCGCGAGCGGTCGTCGGCGTATTCGAGCAGCAGCGACGTCGAGGCGCCCACTTCGCCGCCCACCGCGAAGCCTTGCACGAGACGCGCGAACAGGATCAGCGCCGGCGCCGCGAGCCCGATCTGCTTGTAGGTGGGCGCGAACGCGATGAGCGCCGAGCCGAGCGCCATGAGCCACAGCGTGAGCGTCATGGCGGCCTTGCGGCCCACGCGGTCGGCGAACGCGCCGATCACGATGCCGCCGATCGGCCGCACGACGAAGCCCACGCCGAAACTGCCCACGGCGAGCATCAACTGGTTCAGCGAGCCATGCACCGGAAAGTACAGCGAGCCGATGATCGAGGCAAAGAAGCTGTAGACCGTGAAGTCGAAGAACTCGAGCCCGTTGCCGAGCGTGATCGCGAAGATGGCCTTGGCGCGCGAGCGGCGCGTGGTCGCCGGGGCCGCCGCTGCCGGCGCCTGAATCGAGGTGGCGTTCATCGTGGGTCTCCTCGTGTGTCTCGTGTCTTTGGTGTCGGTCGTGGCCAGCTTCAGCCGCGCAGGAAGCGCTCGGCGAGCTGCACCCAGAATGCCGCGCCCGTGGCGAGGCAGTCGTCGTTGAAGTCGTAGCCGGGGTTGTGCACCATGCAGCCGCCCTCCCCGTCGCCGTTGCCGATGATGAGGTAGCTGCCCGGACAGCGCTCGAGCAGGAACGAGAAGTCCTCGCTGCCCGTGAGCGGCACCATGTCGTGAATGAGCCCTTCCTCGCCGAGCCAGTCGCGCGCGACGTCTTGCGCGAACGCGGTCATCGCCTCGTCGTTCACGAGCACCGGATAGCGGCGCTGGTAGTCGATGCGCGCCGTCGCGCCATAGGCACTGGCCTGCGCGTGCACGAGCGCGGTGATGCGCTCCTGCAGCAAATCGCGCACTTCGGGGCGCAGCGCGCGCACCGAAAGCCGCATCTGCGCGGTTTGCGGAATCACGTTGGGGGCGTCGCCCGAATGAATCGCGCCCACGGTGACGATCGCCATGTCGAGCGGCGGCACGTTGCGCGACACGATGGTCTGCAGCGCGAGCACGACGTTGGCGCACACCACCACCGGGTCGATCGCCTTGTGCGGCACCGCGCCATGACCGCCGCGCCCGTCGATATCGATGATCACCGTGTCCGACGAAGCCATGAACGGCCCCGCGCGAAAGCCGAGCTTGCCGGTGGGGAAGCCTGGCATGTTGTGCATGGCGAACACGGCGTCGCAGGGAAAGCGCTCGAAGAGGCCTTCGTCGAGCATGCGCTTCGCACCGCCCAGGCCCTCTTCGGCAGGCTGGAAAACGAGGTGCAGCGTGCCGCTGAAGTTGCGCGACTGCGCAAGATGCTTCGCCGCCGCGAGCAGCATGGCGGTGTGGCCGTCGTGGCCGCACGCGTGCATCTTGCCGGGAATGCGGCTCGCGTAGTCGAGGCCGGTGCTCTCCTGAATGGGCAGCGCGTCCATGTCGGCGCGCAGGCCGAGGCGCTGCTTGCCCTCGCCCACCTTGAGCGTGCCCACGACGCCGGTGCCGCCCAGACCGCGGTGCACCTCGTAGCCCCACTCGGTGAGGCGCTGCGCGACGAGGTCGCTCGTGACGAACTCTTCGAAGCCCAGTTCGGGGTGCGCGTGGATCTCGTGGCGCAGCGCGATCATCTCTTCTTCGATCGCGGCGATTGCGGCCGGGATAGCCATCGTGTTCATACGAATTCCCTCAAGGGAGAGTGTGAATTCGCTCGAGAATAATGACGTCTTTTTTGCGCCGACAGCCCTAAAATGGTTGGCCCGCCAACCAGAAGTGCGCACCCGGGTTATCCCTTATGAAGTTCCACCAGTTCCGCGCGCTCGTCGCCATGGCCGACACGGGGAGCATTCGCGCCGCGGCGCGTCAGCTCGGCATCTCGCCGGCGGCCGCGACGAAAGCGGTGCGCGAGCTCGAAGCCGAGCAGCAAATCGCGCTCGTCACGCGCAACGCGAACGGCATCGCCTTCACGGAAGCGGGCCAGGCGCTGCTCGTGCATGCGCGGCTCATCGTGCACCAGATGTCGCGCGCCCAGGACGAACTCGACGCGCGGCGCGGGCGCGGCGGCGGCAAGCTCGCGATCGGCGTCACGCCGTGGCTCGCGCTGTCCTTCCTGCCCGACGCCGTCACGCTGTTCCGCGAGCGCATGCCCGGCATGCAGCTGGAGTTCTACGAAGGCCTGCTCAATATCGTGATGCCGCGGCTGCGCGACGGCTCGCTGGACTTCTCGCTAGGCAAGCCCGGTCCTGCCTCCCTGCATGCCGAATTCACGCAAACGCCGATCTTCGCCACGGAATCGGCCGTGGTCGTGCGCAAGGACCATCCGCACTCGCATGCGCAGTCGCTGAAGGAACTTCAGGAATGCGAATGGTTGCTCAACTGGGACCCGGCAAGCAAGGAGATGATCGCCGACGACGTCTTCCGCCGCCACGGCCTGCCGTTGCCGCAGAACGTGCATCTGGCGCATTCGTTCGTGGTGGCGATGGGGCTCATCATGAACACGGACATGGTGAGCATCTTCCCGTGGCCGCTCGTGGAAACGCGTTTCGCGCGCGAAAACCTGCGCGCGCTCGCGCTTCGGGAAGAGGTGGACCGTACGGTGGTGAGCGTGGTCGCGCGGCGCGGCGTGCCGCTTTCCGCCGCGGCCGAGTGCTTTCTGGAATGCCTCAAGGAGGCCATTCACGCGGGCGAGGCCTCGGCGAACCCCGAGCGCAGGCGGCTCTATCACACGCTTGAACTGCTGATCTGATTGGCTGCTTTTTTGTCGTTGTTCTGGCGGCTTTGGCCTTTCCTTGTATTCGCGTCGGTCTGCGAGCGTTGCCCCTGTGCGGGGCGGCACCTACTTTTCTTTGCAGCGGTGTATGGACCGGAGACATGGGTAACAGGTGTGCGGGGACATGGGTAACACATGATCTGCTCATTCAGGTTGGTCCAGGTTGATGGTTCCAAGGTGATGATGCGCAAAGTACAGGTCGTAGCAGTTCTCCTGACCCGC
>DATBXG010000529.1:0-2932 GCA_036514415.1 Paraburkholderia sp. | reverse complement strand
CCCGCCGATGGCGAGCTGCTCGAGCAGCGCCTGCGGCACGTCGAAGCCCGCGGCGGCAATCACGATCGCGTCAAACGGCGCCGCCGACGGCAAACCGAGCCGTCCGTCGCCGTAGTGCAAGCGGATATTCGGGATACGTAGCGGACGAAGATTCGTCTTCGCGCGCTCGTATAACGGCTTGATGCGTTCAATGGAATACACGTCGCGTGCAATCTGGCTCAGCACCGCGGCCTGATAGCCGCAGCCGGTGCCGATTTCCAGCACGCGCTCCAGCACGCGGCCCGCGCCCGCCAGTTCGAGCATGCGCGCGACCACCGAAGGCTTCGAGATAGTCTGGTGATGTCCGATCGGCAGCGCCGCGTCTTCGTAGGCCTGGGTAGCAAGGCCCGGGTCGACGAACATGTGGCGCGGCACGGCCGCGAGCGCCTGAAGCACGCGCGCGTCGGCGATGCCGTTCGCACGCAGGCGTTCGACCATGCGTTCGCGAACGCGTTCCGAAGTCAGCGCGTGCGCGCCGTTGAGCGCAACGGCGGGGGCGCCCGTGACGGTCGCCGCGGGACGCGGCGCACTCGCACTGCCAGGAGGGACGGCGCGCGCGGATGCGACGTTGCCAGCATGCGTTGTTTTGATCGCAGTGACCGGCTTCGCGCTCACCGGGCTCACGACGACCGGTTTGGCATTGACTGGCCTGGCGTTGACCGGCTTCGCAGGCGGCGCCTTGAACGGCGTGCTTGCTGTGGATTTCGCGGCGGGCATTGCGCCCGGCTTCGCGCCCGCACCTGGCTTCGAGGGGCTCCCGTTGCCTGCGCCTGCGAGCGGCGCGCGTGCGTCGCCGGGACGCGCGTCGCGCCGGCGCGGCTCACGCACGAGATCCGCGAGCCCAAGCGGAAAGCGCTTCGTGCGCTCGCCCGTCATGAAGCGCTGCCGCCCTTGCGCACCCAGTCGTGCGTCGCGGGGAGCATCTGCGTGTGAGTGAGATCGAGTTGCAGCGGCGTGATCGACACGTGGCCGTTCGATACCGCGTGGAAGTCCGTACCCTCGCTCGCGTCGCGCGCGCTGCCCGACGGCCCGATCCAGTAGATCGGCTCGCCGCGCGGATTGGTCTCGCGGATCACGGGCTGCGAAGGATGACGCTTGCCAAGACGCGTGACGCGCCATTCGCCAAGCTCGTCATACGGCAGGTTCGGAATGTTGACGTTCAGCAGCGGATGACCCGGCAGCGGATTCGCGAGGTAATGCGCGACGATCTCGGCCGCGACGCGCGCAGCAGAATCGAGATGCATCCAGTCCTTGTCGACGAGCGAGAAGGCGATGGCCGGCACGCCGAACATGATCCCCTCGGTAGCGGCTGCCACCGTGCCCGAGTACAGCGTGTCCTCGCCCATGTTCTGGCCGTTGTTGATGCCGGAGACCACGAGATCGGGCTGCTGGTCGAGCATGCCCGTGAGCGCGATGTGCACCGAGTCGGTGGGCGTGCCGTTCACGTAGTAGAAACCGGTCGTCGCCGAGCGCAACACCGACAGCGGGCGCCACAGCGTGAGCGAGTTCGATGCAGCGCTGCAGTTCTGCTCGGGCGCCATCACCGTGACTTCGCCGAGCGGCTTGAGCGCTTCGTAGAGCGCGGCAAGGCCGGGGGCGAGATAACCGTCGTCGTTGCTGAGTAGTATTCGCATCGAGCGATTGTAACCGAGGAAAGAAGGCACGCGAACGACAGCCCGGCCCTTGCGGCAGGGCGCCTGGAACAACGGGACGCGTGCGTATCCGCGGCGCATTCGCCTGAGCGATGCACCTCGCCATGCGCCCGCCACCGGCGCGAAATAAATCGCACGATCGTTCGCATCTACATGGAATGCCGTACACTGTTCCGCTGTAGCGAATCCGAACCCGATGCAACTGAAAGCAACCGAACCGGAAAGAGACAGGAGACACGATGCGCGCAATCCGCTGCAACCAGTACGGCCCGCCCGACTCGCTCACGCTCGAAGACCTGCCCGATCTCGTGCCGGGCGCAGGCCAGGTGGTGATCGACGTGAAGGCCGCGGCCGTCAACTTTCCCGACGTGCTCATCATCGAGAACAAGTATCAGATGAAGCCGCCGCTGCCCTTCACGCCCGGCGCCGAAATCGCGGGCGTGGTGCGTGCCGCGGGCGAAGGCGTGAAGCTCGCACCCGGCACGCGTGTGGTGGCCTATGTGGGCACCGGCGCATTCGCCGAGCAGGCGCTTGCGGACGCATCGGCATGCGTGGCGCTGCCCGAGGGCGCCGACTACGCGACGGCCGCCGCGTTCACGCTCGCCTATGGCACGTCGCATCACGCCGTCGTCGATCGCGCCGCGCTGCGCGCAGGCGAAACGATGCTCGTGCTCGGCGCGGCAGGCGGCGTGGGCCTTGCGGCCGTGGAGATCGGCAAGGTGCTCGGCGCGCGCGTGATCGCTGCGGCCTCGAGCGAGGAGAAGCTCGAGGTCTGCCGCCGCTTCGGTGCGGACGCCACCATCAACTACAGCACCGAGGACTTGCGCGAGCGCATCAAGGCGCTCACCGACGGCAAGGGCCCCGACGTGATCTACGACCCGGTCGGCGGCGAGTATGCGGAGCCAGCGTTCCGCAGCATCGGCTGGCGCGGGCGCTATCTCGTCGTGGGCTTCGCGAACGGCGAGATACCCAGGCTGCCGCTCAATCTTGCGCTGCTCAAGGGTGCGAGTATCGTTGGCGTGTTCTGGGGCGATTTCGCGCGCCGCGAGCCGCAGCACAATGCGGCGGCGTTCGCGCAGATGGTGGGCTGGATCGGCGAAGGCAAGCTCAAGCCCTACGTCTCGAAGCGCTACAAGCTTGCCGATGCCGCGCAGGCGCTCAAGGACATGGCGTCGCGCAAGGTGACGGGCAAGATCGTGATCGAGCCCTGATCGCTTCCTGCGAAGCAATGGCTCGCGTCC
>DATBXG010000528.1:0-4761 GCA_036514415.1 Paraburkholderia sp. | reverse complement strand
CGGAGTGTTGAGCACGCGGGCGGGCCGGGCCTTCGCGGCGGCCGGCTCGAGCCATTCGACGTAACGACAGAAATGAACGAGAATGCTGCAAACGCACGTCTACGAGTCACGCTCCACTCGCGGGGCCGCTGCTCAATCTGGAAAGCAACATGAAACGACTCTTGATCGCCGCGCTCGCCGCCGCCTCGTTCGCAACCTGCGCACATGCGCAAAGCAACGCGCCCGGCTCGTTCGCCACCCCTGCGGGCACGATGCAATTCGTGCGTGACGACCGCGACTTCGTCGCCGTCCTGGGCAAGGACATTTTCGATCGCTTCGACGCGAAGACGCTCACGCATTTCGATGAAACCGGCGGCGATAACGGCACGATCACGCGCATGCTCGTGCAGACCGCCTCCGGCCCGGTGCTGTACGACTTTCGCCGCCAGCCGCCGCTCGTCGAGCGCGCGAACATGCGCATGACGGTCAAGCGCGTGTACTGGCGACCCGATGAAGTCGTGATGCAAGGCTCGGAAGGCTGGTTCCGGCTCAAGAACGGCACGCTGACGAAGTTGCAGTCGACGACCACCACGTACCGCACCAACTAGTCCGGCGAGGCCACGGCGATCAGCGGCGCGGTTTGCCCGCTGACCAGCAGTTCGTTGTCCGCAGCGAATCCCATCACGAACGCGAACGCATCCGGGCAGATCAGCCTCAACTCGTCCGACACGAACAGACATTTGATCCCCGCCGAGACGACCGGCATGGCGAGCCGCGTCGACGCGACGTGAAGCCCAGGCCGCCGTTCGCCCACGAAAAGCGTGATGACGCCCTTTAGCCGTTCGGCCCAGTCTCCGGGTCGGAAAACTTTCTGGCGTTGCGTGATGCCCCGGATCAGATAGCCAGGAATCTGGCCTTGCGTCGCGAGATTGATGCGGTCCATGTGTGCGCTGCGATGTCGAAATCGGGGTTGAGGTCAATGCGCGGTCAACTGCCGGCTCCAAGCTCAGAAGTCCTACTCTTCCTTCTCTTCCTTTTCCTCGCCCTGCGAGTCCCGCGCGGCGATCTTCAACTGGCGCAGCTTGTGATAAAGGGTCTTCCGCGGCATCCCTAGCTCGGCGCTCGCTTCCGCGACGTTGCCGTGATGGCGCCGCAACGCGTTCTCGATCAGCATGCGTTCGAAGTACGCAAGCTGCTCCGCAAGCGTCTCCCCTTTCGTCGAGGCCGCGCCCGCCGAAAGCAGGCTGTCGCCGGTCAATCCGAGCACGAAGCGGTCGGCGACGTTCTGCAGCTCGCGAACGTTGCCCGGCCATGCGTGCGTCATCAGTTCGGACACCTGTACAGCGGTCACGACCGGCGCAGGCGTGCCGAAGCGGCGCGCAGCCGCCAGCACGAAGTGCTCGAACAGCAAGGGCACGTCCTCGCGCCGCTCGCGCAGCGGCGGCAGCTCGATCTGCGCGACATTCAGCCGGTACAGCAGGTCGGCGCGGAAGCCGCCATCGGCAGATAGCTCGACGAGGTCAGCCTTCGAAGCGGCAACGATCCGGCAATCCACCGGAATCAGCTCGTTCGCGCCAAGCCGCTCGACTACGCGCTCCTGCAGCACACGCAGCATCTTGATCTGCAGCGGCAACGGCATCGTTTCGATCTCGTCGAGAAAGAGCGTGCCGCCGTTGGCCCATTCGATCTTGCCCACGCGCTTCTTGATCGCCCCTGTAAACGCTCCCGCCTCGTGCCCGAACAGCTCGCTCTCGAACACCTGCTCGGGCAAACCCCCGCAGTTCAGCGCCACGAAATGCGCGTCGCGCCGCGCGCTGAAATCGTGCAGGCTGCGCGCGATCAGCTCCTTGCCCGTACCCGTCTCGCCGGTGATGAGAACCGAAACGGAGGTGTCCGCGAGGCGCAGAATCTTCTTGCGCACGTCCGCCATAGCCGGGGACTTGCCGAGCACCAGCGCCTCGATACCTTGCCAGTTGTGAAGCGTTGCGCGCAGCCCCTCGACTTCGAGCGTGAGCCGGCGCTTTTCTACCGCACGCGCCACGCGCGCCGCGATCACATCGGACGAGAACGGTTTTTCGATGAAGTCATAGGCGCCCACGCGCATCGCGCCGACTGCCGTCGAGATATCCGCGTGGCCGCTGATCAGCAGGACGGGGATTTGCGGGTCGATCGCCATCACGTGGTCGAGCAGTTGCAGGCCGTCGATGCCGGGCATGCGCACGTCCGAGACGATCACGACCGGCGCGCCCGGCGCGATATCGGCGTAGGCATCGGCCGCCGATGCGTATGCGCTCACTGGAAAGCCAGCGAGCGCAACTGCCTGTTCGACGCCGATGCGGACGTTTTCATCGTCCTCGACAACCAGCACCCGAATCTCATCTGCCATGTTCTGTCCTTTGCGGCTCGGCTGCCGCGAATTCGATCGTGAAGCGCGCCCCGCCTTCTTCCCGGTTGGCTGCAGTAATTCTCGCGCCAAAGCCTTCGACGATGCGCGACGTGATCGCGAGCCCAAGACCGAGGCCTTGCCCGCGCGGCTTGGTCGTGACGAACGGCTCGAACAGATGCGCGAGCACGTCCGGCGCGATGCCAGGGCCGCTGTCGTCGATCGTAAAGCGCACTGAGCCCGGCGCGTCGGCCTCGCTTGCCTCCATCGCGATCACGCGCGTGCTCGCGTCGCGCACGGCGTCGAGCGCATTGCCAAGCAGATTGACGATCACCTGCTGAAGCTGGCTCGACTCCGCATACACCGTCGTGCCCGGCGCAATCCGCACGTCGAGCCGCACGGCCTCGTCGCGAATCCGCGACTCGTAGATGAGCGTCGCGTGCGCGACGGCCTCGGCAAGCGACACCGCCACGCGCTCGACCTCCGGCTTGCGCGCGAACGCCTTCAGCTCGCTGGTCAGCACCGCCATGCTGTCCACGAGGCGAGCGACGCGCTCCAGATTGGCGATCGCCTGCGCGGGCTGATTGCGCTCGAAGAACGTGCGCGCGTTGTCGCAGAGCGTGCGGATCGCCACGAGCGGCTGATTCAGCTCGTGCGTGAGGCCCGCCGCCATCTGGCCGATCACCGCGAGCTTGCCGGCATGCACGACTTCCTGCTGCGTGGCGCGCAGACGCTGCTCGGTGCGCTCGCGCTCGGCGATCTCGCGCTGCATCTGCGCATTCGCCTGCGTGAGCGCAGCGGTGCGCTGCGCAACGGTCGTCTCCAGCTGGTCGTTCGCACGGCGCAGCGCTTCCTGCGCCTTGAGCTTCTCCACGATCACGCGGCGGCGCTGCACCGCATAAAGCGCGTAGAGCGCGGCGATCAGAAACACGCCCGTCACGGAGGCGAAGGCGAGGCGCTGCTGCCGCCGCGCGCCGGCTGTATCGAGCAGCACCATGATCGTGTCCTGCCCTTGCGGAGCGGGCCGTGACATCACGAGATAACGCGCAGTGCTGCCCGCGCGGCGCAGGTCGGGAAACATGCCGATCCACGCGGCATCATTCCAGTCGCCCACGCGCCGGTATTGCAGGGCCTCGACAATGCGCCCCGCGTACTGCCGCGACGCCTGGATGTCGCGCTGCTGCTGCGCGGTCATCGCGCGCATGGCGGTGAATTTCCATTCGGGTTCGGTCGAGATCACGACCACGCCATTGGCATCCACGACGAGCGCGGCCTCGCCGGGCGTGCGCCACGCGGATTCGAGCGCATCGACGCTGACCTTCACGGCCGCGGCGCCGATTGCGCCGCCGCCATCACGAATTGCGCTCGCGAAGTACAGCCCGGGAATGCCGGTGTTCGTACCGATGCCGAAGAAACGACCCCTGCCGTGCGCGAGCGCATCGATGAAGTACGGGCGATAGGACACGTTGGTGCCGACGAAGCTGACCGGCTGGTTCCAGTTGCTCGCGGCGATCACCGTGCCGTGCGCATCGATGACGTCTGCGGCGCCGCTGCCAACGTCACGGTTGACCGCTTCCAGATAGGCGTTGACCGCGGGCAACATGGCACGCGCTTCATCCGGCGACGCCTTGAGCAACGCGCGTACGCTGTCCTGCCTCGCGACGAGTGCGGGCACCATCTCGAAGCGCCCCAGCTCGCTCTTCAGGCTCGCTGCGTAAAGATCGAGCCGGTGCTCACCCACGTCGGCCAGCGCGTCGATCGCGCGGTTCCAGGCGAACTCCACGGCGGCGGCTGCCGCGCCAACGTACAGCACGGCCGCCGCCGCCCATCCCCACCATGGAATTCCCTTGTAGCTTTTGTGCACGTTCACCCTCGTCGATGGGCTGCCGCCATGTGGCGGGATCAGCGGATGCTTCGCGCCGGATGCACCGGCGCCGCCATCGCGAGGGGGCGTGCGAGGGGCACGCACTCGCGCGTCATGCGCCGAAATGGGCGAGCACGATGAGCGTCACGGTCACGACGATCGCGCCGCCAATGCGCGTGGCGATCTGCGCGAACGGCATGAGCTGCATGCGGTTCGCGGCGGTGAGGATCGCGACGTCGCCGGTGCCGCCCTGGCCGCTGTGGCACGCGTTCACGATTGCGGTGTCGATAGGGTACATCTTCATCAGGCGGCCCACCACGAAGCCCGTGCCCATCAGCGTCGTCACGGTCGCGGCGATCGTCACGACGTTGACGAGCGTGAACGCGGCCATGAGCTTGTCCCACGGCGTCATCGCCACGCCGATCGCGAACAGCAGCGGGTAGGTGACAGCCGTCGAGAAGAACTTGTAGACCACGAACGCGCCTTCCTGCAGCGGCGGCGAAACCGCGCGCGCGAGCTTCACGAGCACGGCGAG
>DATBXG010000527.1:0-2735 GCA_036514415.1 Paraburkholderia sp. | reverse complement strand
CTCGATGACCGTCGCGCGGTAGCGCCCCTCCCAGAGCGTGCCGCGACGCGCATAGCGCCGGTTGAAATGCGCCACGTAGCGCCGGCCGACCGCCTGCATTGCCTTGGGCAGGCTGGATTCGTCGGAGGGCGTGACGAGCAGCTGGACCGCGCCGGGCATCAACACCCACGCATGAACCGCCAGATGATGATCGCGCGCCGCGGCCTTCAGGCAGTCGATGAACAGTTCGTAGTCCTGGTCATCGACGAACGCGGGCTGCTGATCGAGTCCGCGCAGGATCACATGCTGCGGCTGATCGGGAACATAAAGACGTGCAAGCCGTGCCATGCTCGATTTTCCTGGTTCCGTTGGTGAATACCCGCAGACCCGCCAGGCCGCACCAGCGCTGGTTCTCGCTGGCATGCGGCTTCGGCGGAAAGCTCGCGGCGCCTAGTAAAAAAGCTCTAACGGTCGCGTATGGTTTGTTGCAAACGTTGTGTTCATAATGGGCGGGCCTTTCATGGAGGAGCATTAATATGAAATTAAAACAGGCGCTGGCAGGGGCCGCCGCGCTCGCCAGTTTCACGGCAGCACACGCACAATCCGCAAACACGTTCTACGTCACCACCGGCTGGTTCCGTTTCATGCCGCAGGACACCAGCGATCCGCTCAAGATCGACTCCGTCGGCGGCACGCCCGTCAACATCGCCGTTCCGGGCACCGGCGCCAGCGTCGGTGCGGCCGATACGGTGGGTTTCTCCCTCGGCTACTTCGTTACCGACCACTTCGCCACTGAAGCCGAACTGGGCATTCCGCCGAAGTTCGATATTTCCGGCGGCGGCACCCTGAGCAGCTTCGGTAAGGTCGGCTCGGCGAAACTGTGGAGCCCCGCGCTGCTGTTCAAGTACTACTTCAACAGCGCGGAAGCAAAATTCCGTCCTTACCTCGGCATTGGCGTTACCCACGTGTGGTTCACCGACGCGAAGATCACCAACGGCACCTTCGAACAGGGCGTGCTTGGGGGTCCGACCAGTGTTTCGACGGATCGTTCCTGGGCCCCCGTGTTTAACCTGGGCTTCAACTACAACTTCACGAAGCACTGGTTCGCCGGTTTCTCGCTCTCGTACATTCCGGTCAACGTGACCGCCACGTACCACACGACCCTCAACAACCAGTTCGGCACGCAGCGCGTCGCTGAATCCAAGATTCACCTGAACCCGCTCGTGACCTACCTGAAGGTCGGCTACGCGTTCTAACGGGCTCCAACGCCCCGCGTTACCTCGCGCAAGCCCTTTGCCTCGCCCCTGCGGCGCCAGGCGTTGGGCTGCGCTTCCCTCCCCGCCGAACCCTTCCCGCCTTGGCGTCTCCATCAGATTTCCCCGCTTCCTGCGTGGGCTTATCCTGATTCTATGCCTCTGAGAAAAAGCGTGCTGTCCCCGTAATCACCTGTTTTGTCACCAGACGGCGAAGCCCCGCCTGGCGGGCGTTTGCGCCCGACCGGCTGCGCGCCTTCAAGGCTCGGGCACCGGAATTGCGCAATACTTGCACTCCGGTCCTCGCACTGCCGCGCCCTTTTTCGTGCGCGCTGCGGCGAGCCTGTTACCTGTGCTTTTTCAACGACGGAGCCATACATGAGCGCCTTTCCGAACACGCGAGAAGCCCTCGGAGATTCCTGGAAGCGCACGAGCCGCCACGCGCGGCGTATCGCGCGCCGCGGCCGCAGCGCCGCCGCCGATATCACCGACGAGTTGCGTGATCTGCTCGCCGAGCTGGAAACCACGTTGGGTGAGGGAACCCAGGCCGATGCGGCCGCACTACGCGCCGACATTCGCAAGCGCCTCGACGCCGCCCGCGAGCGGCTCGAAGTCGCGCGTGCGGCCGCGCGCGATCACACCGACGCGGCCATCGCCAACGCCGACGACTACGTGCACCGCAATCCGTGGCAGGCCGTTGCGATCGTCGGCGGCGTGGCGTTGGTCGTGGGTGCACTGCTCGCGCGCGCCCGCTGAACGACGCTTCGGGCGCTGGCCGCCCGGCTGCGCTTCAGGCGTCGAGCGCGTGCGGCCCGATCAGATCGATACGGTCCGTGCAGACCGTATCGACGCCCCAGCGTACGAGCTGGCGAGCCCGGTCGAGGTCGTTCACCGTATAGGCGAGGATGAAGAGCCCCGCCGACTTGATGCGCTCGACGAGCGCCTCGTCCAGATGGCGATGGCTCGCGTGAAGCGAAACACAGCCGAGCGCGGCGGTCTGCTCGCGCCAGTCGGCGGGCACGCGCTCGAACAGCAGGCCGCGCGGCAGGTCCGGTGCGGCCTCGCGCGCTGCCTCCAGAGCGGCATAGGAGAACGACGAAAGCAAAGGCGGGGGGCCCGCCTGCGCTTCTCGCGCCGCTCGCCGCCCTTCTTGCTCATCTTGCCCCCACAGGCGCGCCGTTTCGGCGCCGACAATGCGCCCTGTCTCCACGTCGCGGCCCGTGCAGGGCTTGATCTCCACGTTGGCGGCGAGCCCAGACTCGCGGCAGCACGCAGCGGCCTGAGCGAGCGTCGGCATCGGCTCGCCGGCAAAACGCGCATCCCGCCAGCTGCCGGCGTCCAGCGCGGCCAGTTCCGCGTAGCGCATGCATGCCGCCGCGCCGCGCCCGTTCGACGTGCGATCGACGGTGTCATCGTGTAGCAGAAATGCGACATTGTCAGCGGACAGCTTGGCGTCGAACTCGACCATCGTATGACCGAAGCTCGCGCCGGTGCGCAGGCCCG
>DATBXG010000526.1:0-4543 GCA_036514415.1 Paraburkholderia sp. | reverse complement strand
CGCTATCACGAATTCGTCGCCGCCCAGGCGGCTCACCACGTCGCCCACGCGCACCGTGGCGACGAGCCTGCGCGCGACCTCCTTGAGCAAGGCGTCGCCCGCGTCGTGGCCATAGCGGTCGTTGATGGACTTGAAGCCATCCATGTCCATGAAGAATAGCGCGAAAGGCTCACCGCTCTCGCGCAGTTCGCACAGCGCCTCCTGCAGCGCGCGCCGGTTCGCGAGTCCCGTGAGCGGGTCGACCAGCGCGCCTTCGCGCAGGCGTTGCTCGGTGCGGCGCTGTTCAGTCACGTCGTGCGCCATCACGTAGAAGCCCGTCACCTTGCCTTCGCGCTTGGCCGGAATGTAGGTGGCCGACCATACGCGGTCGGCGTCGGCCCGATAACGCACCTCGTCGCAGGTCACGCGTTCGCCGGCCAGCGCTCGCGCAAAGAGCGGCTGCAACTGCTCGAACACTTCGGGGCGCAGCGTTTCGCTCAGACTGCGCCCGCGCAGCACCGCCGGCTCCGCGCCAAACACACGCTTGAACGTCTCATTGTTGAACTGGTAGCGAAGATCACGATCGACCACGGCGATCAGCGCCGGCACGTTGTCCGTGATGGTCTGCAGCGCGTCGCGGCTGCGCCGCAGCTCCGCCGTGCGTTCGCGCACGCGCTCTTCGAGCTCGACGTGATAGTTGCGCAGCGCCTCTTCGCTCTTCTTGCGGCTCGTAATGTCCTGCACCGCCGCGATGAAATGCAGCGGCGCGCCCGACACGTCGCGCACGAGCGACACCGCGAGGTTGACCCACACGGGCTGGCCGTCGGGTCGCAGATAGCGCTTTTCCATCGCATACGTGGCCTGGCGGCCCGCGAGCAGCTCGGCCACCTGAGCGAGATCGGCGGCGACGTCGGCCGGGTGCGTGACCGAAGCGAACGTGCGCCGGCGCAACTCGAACTCCTCGTAGCCGATGATCTCCGAGAACCTCTGGTTCACGTCGAGAAAGCGGCCGTCGAGATCGACCACGGCCTTGCCGATCGGCGTTTGCTGGAACACGGTCCGAAAGCGCGCCTCGCTGATGGCGAGCGAGCGGCGGTCGCGCTCGTGCGCCGTGCGCGAGCGGATCAGTTGCTGGCGCAGCTCCAGTTCGCGCTCGACGAGATGCGCGAAGTCCGCGAGCATGGCGCCCTCGCGCTCGTCGAAGGTGCGCGGCTTCGCGTCGATGAGGCACAGCGTGCCGACCACCTGGCCGTCGGCGAGGCGCAGCGGCGAGCCCGCGTAGAAGCGGATGTTCGGGGTGCCCGTGACGAGCGGATTGTCGAAAAAACGTTCGTCGTCGAGCGCGTCCTCGACCACGAGCATGCGCTTGCTCAGCACGGCGTGTGCGCAGAACGACACGCTGCGCGGCGTTTCGCAGGCGGCCAGCCCGTGATGCGACTTGAACCACTGGCGGTCTTCGTCCACGAGCGAGATCAGCACGGTCGGCACGCCGAACGCGAAGGCGGCGAGCCGCGAGATGCGGTCGAACGCTTCTTCGGGATCGGTGTCGAGTATGTCGAGTTGCCGCAGCGCCCGAAGGCGGACGTCCTCATCCAGAGGAAGCGGAGCTGTGATCATCGTGTGGGTCTCGCGAGTGCGGATACGGTAGCGTGGCGCTTCCCGCACCGGCGCGCCTCATCGGGGTTTACGGCCGGACAAGCCAAAAACTGAAGCTCGGAGACCGCGTAGTTCACGTGTTGCGAAATCGATCAACCCCTCAAAAAAACATGTCTGGCGGCCTCAGCAACGCTTTTTCGCCGCCTGCACGAGGACATGGTTGACATTTTCGGGCAACTGAACGCCCGGACCCATCCATGCCCTGGAACGTAAAAGACACCATGAACGTCAGACAGGAATTCGTCAGTCTGGCAGCCGCGCTCCGCCAGCCGGTTCGCGGCGACAGGCGCACAATAGATGCTGTTGCGACCCGACTTTCGCGTCGCCGCCGCCAGGCCCCGTCCCCGTCAGGCAACCCTACAGGTAACCCTTTGACCATGACCCAGTTCTTCAGCGAAGCCTCCTCCGCCGAGGCCGTCAATGCGCGTATCGGCGAGAACGTCGACGAGCGCCTGCGTGTAGTGATGAGCGCGCTCGTGCGTCACCTGCACGCCTTCGCCAAGGAAGTCCAGCTCACCCAGCCGGAATGGGAAACCGCCATCGACTTTCTCACCTCGGCCGGGCAGCTCTGCAGCGCCGAGCGCCAGGAGTTCATCCTGCTCTCGGACACGCTGGGCTTTTCGATGCTGGTCGACGCCATCAACAACCGTCGTCCGGGCGCCGCCACCGAAAACACCGTGTTCGGCCCGTTCCACGTGGCCGGCGCGCCGGAGCGCGAGATGGGCGCGTGCATCACCGCCGACGGCAAGGGCGAGCGCTGCCTCTTCGAAGGCCGCGTGCTCGATCTCGAAAGCCGCCCGGTGGCAGGCGCGCGCATCGACGTCTGGTCCGACAATGCCGACGGCTACTACGACGTGCAGCAGCCCGGCGTGCAGCCGAAGTGGAACAACCGCGGCATCTTCACGACGGGCGCGGACGGCGCCTATCGCTTCGTCGGCATCAAGCCGGTCTCGTACCCGATCCCGCACGACGGCCCGGTGGGCAAGATGCTCGCGAGCCTCGGCCGCCACCCGTACCGGCCCGCGCACATGCACTTCCTCATCACCGCGCCGGGCTTCCAGAAGGTGGTGACGCACACCTTCGTGGGCGACGATCCGTATCTGCAGTCAGATGCCGTGTTCGGGGTGAAAACCTCGCTCGTCGCGCCGTACGAGCGCGTGCCCGACGGCGCCACGCCGTGGCGCTCCACGTTCGACTTCGTGCTCACGCCGCGCGCCTGACGCGCCAATGCGGCGAACTGGGCGCGATATCGCGCGCTGCTCGCCGCATTGTCCGCTGCCTCCGGGGCATAGACTGGTCTCGCAGTCAGACGAACAACTGCGGAACACGGGGGCAGCGATGCGGGTCACGAACTGGATTCTGGTGCTGGAATGCGCGTACATGGAGTTTTCCAGCTGGCGCGGCAAGAACGTTTATCGGCGCACCGTAGCGTACGACAGCGTGGTTTGGTGCTAGACAATTTCGGCCTGCCGGAACCGGCAGCCATCGACGCGACAGCAATCCTCCACTACAGTCGAAGACGTTAGAGCGCACGGTTAGAGGCGCTCGGCTAGAGACGCTCGCCTCCCGTCATCGTTGCTGGATTCGAGGATTCGAACATGCTGTTTCCCGCCGTTGCCACCGTCGCCCTGCTGATCGTGGTCTACGTTCACGCGAACATTCCGCGCTTCACGGCGCCAGGCCCCAAGCGCATCATCGCCCACGCCGTGCTGTTGCTGTCCGGCCTCTGCTTCGGCGTGGTCAGCGCGATGCTCTCCGGAACGATCGCGCCGCCGTGGGCGGTGATCGCCTGCGGCCTGGGCGTCGTGCACCTGCCGGCGCTCTGTGTGCTCGTGCTCAAGCGCTTCGGGCATTCGGGCCGCAGCTAACGCGGGCCGCGGCCGCCGCCCTCCAGCCGCTCAAACCCGATTCGACGCGGGCCGCACGTCCAGCGAGGCGGCCACGCCGTCCAGCGCCGTAACGCCCATCCGATCGCGAGTTTCCGCCGTGGCGCCCGCCATGTGCGTCGATGAACTCCGCGCCCTTGGGCAGGAGTCCGAATTCCTTTTGCACCACCGCCCGGCCAATGCGCCCGAAGCCGCCTCGGCGCACGCATTCCCCCAGCGCCTGGCTGGGGAAAACCTCGATTGCGCGACGCCTCCCGCCCCACCCTTCAGTTCGCTCACCGCGCGCCGTAAACGTGTTCAGCGCTTTGCCGCCTCGCGCGCGCAAAGCAATTCACGTTGTCCTGCAACGTTGCCCCTCGAGCTTCTGGAGCCATCACGTGTTTGCACGACTCTCTATCTCTGTCCGTCTGCGCATCGCGGTCGGGGTCCTGGCCTTGCTGATCGTGGCAGCCGGCGTTTCCGGCCTTGCGGGCATGTCGCGCACCAATACCGCGCTCGGCTACGCGTATTCGAACCAGCTCGTCGCCGCCATCAACATCGGCAAGGCGAACCTGAACCTGACGATCGCGCGCACGACGCTCGACCGCATCCTCCTGCATCCGGACGCGCCCGACGCGCAGCCGCTGCTCGAGAAGGCGCAAAACTATCTCGCCACCTCGAACAAGGCGTGGGAAGTCTACCGCTCGCTGCCGCACGCCCCTGAAGAACAGGCGCTCGCCGACGGCGTTCAGGCCGCGCTCACCGCCATGCTGGAGCAAGGCATCCAGCCGCTCATGGCCGCGATCAAGCAAGGCGACCGCCAGGGCCAGGACGACATCGCGATGAAGCGCATTCCGCCCCTCTCGGTTGCGCTGACCAAGGCCTCGGCGGCGCTGGAAGCATGGCAGAAGGCGCATGGGGAACAGGCGTTCGACCGCGCGCAGGACCGCTATTCGTGGCTGCGGGCCGGCAGCATCGCGCTGATCGTGCTCGGCCTCGCGGTGGCGGGCGTGTGCGCCGCGGGACTGCACCGCGCGATCGCA
>DATBXG010000525.1:0-2110 GCA_036514415.1 Paraburkholderia sp. | reverse complement strand
AGAGCCAGACTTCAGACCAATCGAAGGCTGCCTCGTGTTCGCGGCGCCTCCTGAAGGTGAGCACGCACGCCTCGATCAGCGAGACGGCGACGACGAACAGCGTGACATAGAGCGCGATTTTTCCGGTGGTGAGCATGATGGACCGTGTGCGATAGGCGCGTCGTGCGCGGTGAACGAAGACGCGTGTTGCACGGAAGAGAGCCGGCGGCGCGTCGGATGAGGGGCACTGTAGTGGCGCACCGGGCGAAAAACCACGCGCAAGGTATGTCGCGATATGTCATGCGGCATGGCCGGCGCAGCGCCGCAACACGCCCGCCACGCCGTGTATGCGCGGCGGGCGCGGCCCGGGCCTCGCACCGTGTAACACCGCGACATCCTTTATGACGCGACCGGAGCAGAGGGCCGCCCTATAGTTCGTCCCGCTGACACGCCACGGCGTGCCCCCGAAACGAACCGCAAGGACCTCTGATGAAAACGCTCCCCCTCGTCGTCGCCGCGCTCATCGGCTTCGCCAGCGCGCCTGCCTTTGCCGGCTGGTCCGGCCACGGCACGGCCTACACGCCGCACGGCACATACAGCGGCGCGCACTACGGCTCCTGCAGCGGCGGCACCTGCTCGCATGCGGGCGGCGTGGTCGGCCCCTGGGGCGGCGTCGCGACCAACAGCGGCTCCGTCACGCGCACCGCGCCGGGCCAGTTCAGCAACAGCGGCACGGCCTACGGCCCGAACGGCCGCTCGGTCCAGCACTCGGGCGACACGAGCTGCGCGAACGGCACCTGCTCGCACACCGGCTCGCTCGACGGCTCGGATGGCCGCAGCGCGAGCACCTCGGGCAGCGTGACGCGCACGGCGCCCGGCCAGTACTCGTCATCGGGCACGGTCACGACGGGCAACGGCAACACTTACGGGCACTCGGCGTCCACCGCCTGCGCAGGCAGCACCTGCAATCGCTCGGGCACCGTCACCGGCACGCAGGGCGGCAGCGTCTATCACTCGGGCAGCGCCACGGGCGTCGGAACCGGCGTAGTGACGACGAGTGGCGGCACGACCGTCGTTCACGGCGGCACGGTTTCCACCGGTGGCACGACGGTCGTGCAGGGCACGGTTTCGACCGCCGGCACGGTCACGACAACGGGCGCGACGGTCGCCATCGTGGGCGCCCCGGCTCCCGCGCCCGCACCGGTGATCGTCACGCCGCCGCCGCCCAGCGCCGCCGTGTACGTCGCCCCGCCGCCGCCCGCGCCGAAGACGGTGGTCATCGCGCCTGCGCCGGCACCGCAGACGGTTTATGTCGCGCCTCCCGCGCCGAAGACCGTCTATGTCGCGCCGCCTGCTCCGAAGGTCATCTACGTGGCCCCGCCGCCGCCCAAGGTCGTCTATGTGGGCCAGCCACTGCCGCGCGCCGTGTACATCGCGCCGCATCCCGCCGTGTGGGTCCCCGGCCACTGGGTCGGCCGCGTCTGGGTGCCCGCCCACTGGGCCTGAACCATCACGGGCGGCTTCGCTTTCACCCGACGCGACGCCGCCCTTCATCCGTCGCACCCGCTTTATCAACCGGCCGGCACGCTGTGTCGGCCAACTCACGGAGAATCCCATGAAGAAGGTGATCGCAGCGCTCGTTTTGTGTATCGTTTCAGCAGCGGTTTCCCTGCCGGCGTCGGCCCAGGCGTGGCCTGCCAGTTCAGGCGCCACGAGCGGTGCCACAAGTGGCGGCGCGCGCGTCGAGCGCATGATGGCGCAAGTGCAAAGCCGCTTCGCCGCCGCGAACACGACGCACGACGGCAAGCTCACGCGCGAACAGGCGCAGGCGGGCATGCCGATGGTCGCGCAGCACTTCGACGAAATCGACGCGCAACAGGCCGGCTTCGTCACCCTCGCGCAGATCGAGGACTTCATGCGAGCGCGCGCAGCAGCCCGATGAACGCCGGAGGCGTCCCATGGAGCAGGCAAACAGGATCATCGTGCTCGACGACGAAGCCGAGCTGCGCAACATGCTGCAGCGCTTCCTCGCGAGCCAGGGCTTCGAGGTGCGCGCCGTCGCCGACGGCAAACGCCTCGACCGCCTGCTCCAGCGCGAGCCTTACGACCTGCTCGTGCTCGATCTCATGAT
>DATBXG010000524.1:0-3356 GCA_036514415.1 Paraburkholderia sp. | reverse complement strand
CGCCGTCTCTTCGGGGCCGCCCGAGTGCTGGCGTACCGACCAGCTCACACCCGCCACCAGCAGCACGATCGCCGCGATTTCCAGCCCACGCGGCAGCCGGTGGTCGTAGATAAAGCCGTAAAGCAGGGCGAAGAGCGTCTCGAACACGATCATCTGACCCGAGAGCGTGAGCGGCAGGCGCTTGGCGGCGGCGTTCCAGAGTCCGTTGCCGAGCCACGACGCGCCGATCGCGAGCACGAGATTCAGTTGCCAGAACGTGGTCCAGCGGGAGGCAGACACGCTTTCCTGCACCCAGCCCGACGGCAGGACCAGAATGCCGAGCCAGAGCAGGCCGCCGAGCGCGCCCGTGACGACGCCCCACAGCACCGACCATTCATTGCCGCTGAAGTGCGCATTGCGCTGCAGATAGCGGGAGTTCTCGACCGCGAACCACGTCCAGCACACGAGCGCGCCGACGGCGCAGCCGATGCCCGCGATGCGCGTGAGGACGCTCGCATGCCCGCCGGCGTCGCTGGCGGTGAACACGTCCACGTTGATGCAGACGATGCCCGCCGCGATCATCGCGAGCGGCCAGACGAGCCGTGAAATGGGCACCGCGCCGTGGTCGCGGCGCCCGAGCAGCGTAACCGTGACGGGCAGCACGCCGACGATCAGCGAGGCGGGCGCGATGCCCACCAGATGGATCGCGCTCGCGAGAAAGAGGTAATAGAGCACGTTGCCCACGAGTGCGAGCTTCACGAGCGCGACCAGGTCGGCGCGCGTGATGCGCGGCCACACGCGGCGCAGCATGGGCGCGAGCGCGGCGAGCGAGACGAGCCCGTACATGACGTAGCGGCCGGCGCTGAGGAGCAGTGGCGAGAACTCCGCGAGTTGCCGGGGCACGATGAACACCGTTCCCCATAACGCGCCGGCGAGCACGCCGTACAACACACCACGCTGCATTTGCATTGCCTCCAGAAACGTCGGGTGGCCCAGCCGGGCCGGTCTAACAGGATGTCCCGGAGCTTAGCTGGCGGCACGCGCATCCGTCTTGTTCAATCCTGCACCGTGCGCCGACGCCATGCGGCGGCTGCGCCGGATATTCGGGCCGGAGACGCGGCGCTCGCGCATGACGTGCGTCGGCGGGGCCGGAGCGTGGAAATAATCCCGAAAACGGCGCTAAGCTACTGTTCACACTGATGATTTCCAGGGCGCTATCGCGTATAATCTGCTTTTGCGCCTATAGGATTTGCCATGCGTCTGATCCAGAAAGCACTCACGTTCGATGACGTGCTCCTCGTCCCCGCCTTCTCCGACGTTCTCCCGCGCGACACCAGCCTGAAGACCCGGCTGACCCGCAATATCTCCCTGAACATTCCGCTCGTGTCGGCCGCGATGGACACCGTCACGGAAGGTCGTCTGGCCATTGCCATGGCGCAGCAGGGCGGCGTCGGCATCATCCACAAGAACCTCACGCCCGCCGAGCAGGCGCGCGAGGTCGCGAAGGTGAAGCGCTTCGAGTCGGGTGTGGTGCGCGATCCGATCACGATTCCGCCGCAGATGAAAGTCGCGGACGTCATTGCGCTCTCGCAGCAGCATGGCATTTCGGGCTTTCCGGTCGTGGAAGGCGCACAGCTCGTCGGTATCGTCACGAACCGCGACCTGCGCTTCGAAACGCGTCTGGACGAGCCGGTGCGCTCGATCATGACGCCGCGCGAGCGCCTCGTCACCGTCAAGGAAGGCACGCCGCTGACCGAAGCCAAGGCGCTCATGCACAGCCATCGCCTCGAGCGCGTGCTGGTCGTGAACGACGCGTTCGAACTGCGCGGCCTCATGACCGTCAAGGACATCACCAAGCAGACCGAGCACCCGGCCGCCTGCAAGGACGAGCACGGCAAGCTGCGCGCAGGCGCGGCAGTCGGCGTCGGTCCGGACAACGAAGAGCGCGTGGAGCTGCTGGTGCAGGCCGGCGTGGACGTGATCGTGGTCGATACGGCGCACGGCCACAGCAAGGGCGTGCTCGAGCGCGTCCAGTGGGTCAAGCGCAACTTCCCGCACGTCGAAGTGATCGGCGGCAACATCGCGACGGCCGACGCCGCACGCGCGCTCGTCGAATACGGCGCGGACGGCGTGAAGGTCGGTATCGGCCCGGGCTCCATCTGCACGACGCGTATCGTGGCAGGCGTGGGCGTGCCGCAGATCAGCGCGATCGCCAACGTCTCGGACGCGCTCAAGGGTACCGGCGTGCCGTGCATCGCCGACGGCGGCGTGCGCTACTCGGGCGACGTCTCGAAGGCGCTGGCAGCCGGCGCGAACGCCGTGATGATGGGCAGCATGTTCGCGGGCACCGAAGAGTCGCCGGGCGACGTGTTCCTGTACCAGGGCCGCCAGTTCAAGTCGTACCGCGGCATGGGCTCGGTCGGCGCGATGAAGGATGGCGCAGCGGACCGCTACTTCCAGGACAACTCGGCGAACATCGACAAGCTCGTGCCGGAAGGCATCGAAGGCCGCGTCGCCTACAAGGGCCCAATCAACGCAATCCTGTTCCAGCTGATCGGCGGCGTGCGTGCTTCGATGGGGTACTGCGGCTGCCGCACGATCGACGACCTGCATGCGAAGGCGGAGTTCGTGCAGATTACTGGCGCCGGCCTGAACGAATCGCACGTGCACGACGTGCAGATCACGAAGGAAGCGCCCAACTACCACGTGGACTAAACCGCGATGAAGCCGCTGCTGCGCGTGCTGCTGATTGTCGATGCGTTGACGTTGCTGGGGTTCGGCGTGCTGTTCGTCCTCACGCCCTGGACCTCGGTCTACGACGCGTTGCAACTGGTGCAGACGCAGCCGGCGCTCGTCGGGCAGGCATTCGGCGTGGTGCTGCTGGGTTTCGCGTGGCTCGCGCTGCGCGCGGCCTTCCACGGGGAGATGACCGTGCCCGTTGGCCGCACGGCGGGGCACGTCAACTGGATTGCCGGCGTATTGATGCTGGTCTGGCTGATCGGGCTGCGTACACCGCGGCTCACGGGCTTCGGCCAGCTGGTGGCCGGTGCGGTTGGTGTGTGGCTGATCATCCTCGGTCTCGGCGGCGCCCGGCTCGCGGGCGCGGTGCGCAAGCGCGCGAAGGGAGCGGGCAAAGGGCAGCTACAAGCTCAGGCACAAGGTCCGGCAAAGGGGCAGCCCGCTGAAGGCCCAGTGCAGCAGCGCGAAGTGCGCAAGCCCGCAACGGAGCGGCCCGAGCGTCGTGACGAACCGGTGGCGTACGCGAAGCCCGGTTTCATGCGGGCGATGCCCTGGGGCGGCGCGCGTGAGGCGCAGCGGCCTGCGGCGCCGGTCGAGCCTGTGATGGACGTGCCGACCGTGACGCCCCCGGCAGCCCC
>DATBXG010000523.1:0-2326 GCA_036514415.1 Paraburkholderia sp. | reverse complement strand
AAAGCGTAGACTTGCAGTCGCTCGCGAGCCAGATGCAGTTCGAAGGCAAGCCGCAACTGCTTTCCGTCGACCAGTTCTCGCGCGACGCCGTCGAGAAGCTGTTCCGCGTGGCCGACATCATGCAGCCCATCGCGCGCCGCCGGAAAATCTCGCGCGTGCTCGAAGGCGCGGTGCTCGGCAACCTGTTCTTCGAAGCCAGCACGCGTACGCGCGTGAGCTTTGGCGCCGCGTTCTGCCGCCTGGGCGGTTCGGTGTGCGACACGACGGGCTTCACCTTCTCCTCGATGGCGAAGGGCGAATCGATCTACGACACGAGCCGCGTGATGGCCGGCTACGTGGATGCGATGGTGATTCGGCATCCTGAACAAGGCTCGGTGGCCGAGTTCGCGCGCGCCGTGAACATTCCCGTCATCAACGGCGGCGACGGCCCCGGCGAGCACCCGAGCCAGGCGCTGCTCGACCTCTACACGATCCAGCGCGAGTTCTCGCGTCTGGGCAAGATCGTCGATGGCGCGCACATCGCGCTCGTGGGCGACCTCAAGTACGGCCGCACGGTCCATTCGCTCGTGAAGCTGCTCGCGCTCTACCGCGGCATCAAGTTCACGCTCATTTCGCCGCCGCAACTCGAAATGCCGGCGTACATCGTCGACAAGATTTCGACCAACGGCCACGTGGTCGAGCAAACGCACGACCTGCGCGCCGGTCTGCGCGGCGCGGACGTGGTGTACGCCACGCGCATCCAGAAGGAGCGCTTTGCCGACGAGTCGTTCGAAGGCTACACGCCCGAGTTCCAGATCAACCAGGCGCTGATGGACGAGTGCTGCAGCGCCGAGACGCTCGTGATGCACCCGCTGCCGCGCGACAGCCGCCCGGGCGCGAACGATCTCTCGACCGATCTGAACCACGATCCGCGCCTCGCGATCTTCCGGCAGACCGACAACGGCATTCCGGTGCGCATGGCGATCTTCGCGGTGCTGCTGGGCGTGGAGAATCTCGTGCAGCACTCGATGCGCGACGCCGTGTGGCGCCCGCCTGCATACCTCGGCCCGGATGACGCCGTGTTCCACGGCATCGACTGAGCCGTTGCACTCACAACGAAATCGGCCCGCAAGCGTCACGCTGCGGGCCGATTTTTTTGGCGCATGCCGCGCCTTACGACGTACAGACCGTCACGCACGTCAGCCCTTCCGCCTTTTCCGCCGCGTCGATCGCGGCCTCGAGCGCTTCGAACGCATGGCGCTCCACCTCGATCGCATCGAGCGGCACCTGCCCCGACCGCACGAGCGCGATCAGCGCCCGGTAATCCGCGCCGCTGTACATGAAGTGGCCCATCAGCTCCCAGTTGTTGATGAGCATCTCCCGATACGTAATCGGCAAGTCCACCTCCATGCTGCCCATCAGCACCATGCGGCCGTTGCGGCGCAGGCTGCGCAGCGCGGCGAGCGTGGCGTTCGGATCGGTGGCGTGGCCGACCATGTCGAAGGCGAGATCGGCCCCGCCGTTCGCGGCGGCACGGATCGCCTCGACATCGCGCGCCGTCTCGCCACTGAGCACGACCGTCACCACGCGCCCGCCCAGTGCGCCAAGCGGCGCCAGCGCCGACGCGCGCCGCCCGAGCGCCACCACACGGCCAGCGCCGAGTGCGAGCGCATCGAGCACGGCCGCCGAGCCGAACGCGCCGGCCGCACCGTTCACCACCACGGTTTCGCCCGCCGCAAGCCGGCCGCGCCGCAGACCGCCGAACGGCACCACGAGCTTGCCGAGCGCCGCGAGCTGCGCCGGAGGCACGTGATCGAGGCCATCGAGCGGGAACACCGTCGAGGCTGGAAACTCGACCGCCTCGCGCAGCGTGCCGTGCGGAAAATCGCCGAGCATGGGAGCGCTGTCCGGGCTGATCGCCGTGAGCCCAAGCAGCGCCTGGGCGGGCTCGCGCAGCGCCTCGTCGGCGATCCAGTAGGGGCTCAGCGCAACGCGCTGGCCGACGCGATAGCCGTAGACGCCTTCGCCGACCACGAGCACCCGGCCTATGCCGTTGGTCCCCGGCGAAAACGGCCCCTGCGGGTAGCCGTAGGGCAGCTTGCCCTGCACGTACTGGCGCGTATAGCTCAGGAGCGGCACGGCCTCCACGCCCACCAGCAACGCGCCGCGGCGCGGTTCGGGTTGCGGCACGTCGCGCAGCACGAGCGGCTGGCCGGGTTGATCGAGCATCCAGGCTTTCATGGCTTCTCCTAGTGGAACGGGTTTTCACAGTTCATCTGACGGATTGAACTCTAGGCGAGCGAGACGTATTCTTGAAATCAATCGCCGACATTCCACCTATCACCGT
>DATBXG010000522.1:0-3196 GCA_036514415.1 Paraburkholderia sp. | reverse complement strand
CACCCAGCCGCTCGGCGGCAGCACCAAGGTCACATTCTTCCGCGGCGGCAAGGAATACACCGCCAATGTCTCGCTGGAGACCGCCCCAGCGACGCCGGCCGACGAGATCACGATCCAGTCGCGCTCACCGTTCGGGGGGGCGCGGTTCGCCAACCTCTCGCCTGCGCTTGCCGACCAGCTTCAGCTTGAGACGACCGACAAGGGTGTCGTCGTCCTCGAAGTCGAGGACGGCTCCTATGCTAGCCAGTTCCTCCGCCACGGCGATATCGTGCTGGAGGTGAACGGGCAGCGCGTTCAGAATACGCGCGAGCTCGATCGCTTGAGCCGCGCCGGGAGCCGGCTCTGGCGGCTAAGCATCCAGCGTGGCGGACAGCGCCTAAACCTAATGGTGAGCGGATAGAAGCGCGAGCGGGGGCTTGTTCCTTCGCTGGAGCGCTTCAATATGCCCGGCATGCCTCTGCGCACAAAAGATACCGGCCCGACCTTGTTTGGGGCTGCTGGCCTCGACAAGCACGCGCCGCGTCCGCTCGCCGATCGATTGCGACCCGAGCGGCTTGACGAGGTGGTCGGACAGGATCACTTGCTCGGGTCCGACGGCGCGCTCACGCGCATGCTGGAGACGCGCTCGCTCGGCTCGCTTGTGTTCTGGGGCCCGCCCGGGACCGGCAAGACCACGGTCGCGCGCCTGCTGGCGCAAGCGACAGACCTGCATTTCGAGCAGATCTCGGCGATCTTCACCGGTGTTGCCGATCTGAAGAAGGTCTTCGAGGAGGCGCGCCGCCGCCGCGAACTGGGTCAGGGTACGCTGCTGTTCGTCGATGAGATCCACCGCTTCAACCGCGCGCAGCAGGACTCGTTCTTGCCGGTGATGGAAGACGGCACCATCGTCCTCGTCGGCGCGACGACCGAAAATCCGTCATTCGAGCTGAACGCGCCGCTGCTGTCGCGGGCGCGCGTGCTGGTCTTTCATTCGCTCGATGCGACGGCGATCGAAAAGCTGCTCGTGCGCGCGGAGACGATCGAAGGCAGGCCGCTGCCGCTCGACGCGGAGGCACGCGCCGCACTGGTGCGCATGGCAGACGGCGACGGCCGCGCTTCGTTGACGCTGGCGGAAGAGGTGTGGCGCGCGGCGCGCAAGGACGAAGTTTTCACTTCGGAAGACCTGCAGAAGATCGTGCAGCGGCGCGCGCCGATCTACGATAAGTCGCAGGACGGGCACTACAACCTGATCAGCGCGCTGCACAAGTCCGTGCGCGGCTCCGATCCGGACGCGGCGCTGTATTATCTCTGCCGCATGCTCGATGCCGGAGAGCCGCCGCTCTACATCGCGCGCCGCGTCGTGCGTATGGCGATCGAGGACATCGGACTTGCCGATCCGCAGGCATTGGTGATCGCCAATGCGGCGAAGGACGCCTACGATTTTCTCGGCAGTCCGGAAGGCGAACTTGCGATCGCGCAGGCGGTGCTCTACGTCGCGACCGCACCGAAGTCGAACGCGGCCTATAAGGCGTATGGCGCCGCGATGCGGACGGCGAAGGACGCAGGCTCCTTGCTGCCGCCGAAGCACATCCTGAATGCGCCGACCAGACTTATGCAGGAAGAAGGTTACGGCCGCGGCTACGCCTACGATCACGATGAGGCAGAAGCGTTCTCCGGCCAGAACTATTTTCCGGAGGCGCTGCCGCGGCAGCAATTTTACAATCCGCCCGAACGCGGTTTCGAGCGCGAGATCCGGAAGCGGCTGGAGTATTGGGCGAAGTTGCGCAAGGAGCGGGGATAGGAATGAACCGGGGACGTAACGGGCCGCGCCAGCCGGGCGGCGGACGGCAGCAGGCGGGACCGCGGCATCAGCAGCGCGGCACGCGTGGCGCTGCGCGGTTCGGCAAAGGCGAGGGCGGCAAGCGCTTCGGCGGAGGCGGCAAGGAGCGTCCACGTGCACACACGTCGTTCCGTCACCCTGAGGCGCTCGGCGCGAAGCGCCGAGCCTCGAAGGGCGACGGCCACGACCGATCATCCACCGACCTCGGGCTTACCCGAGATCGGAATATAAATGCGCAGGTTGGCCAAGGCCGACCTGCCGTGGCGCGCGAAAGACGCGCACCTCGGGATGACGGATCGAAAGCAGCGTCGGCGCCGTCCACTGTCCAAACCCTGACCGTCACGTCCGACGAATCCGGCATGCGCGTCGACCGCTTCTTCGAGGCGCGCTTTCCGGGACTGTCGTTCAGCCACATCCAGCGCATCGTGCGCAAAGGCGAGGTGCGCGTGAACGGGCGGCGCACCGAGCCGAAGGCGCGGCTCGAGGCGGGGCAGAGCGTGCGCGTTCCGCCGCTGACGCTGCAAGCGCCGCCGCCGCGCGAGGACGCTCCGCAGGCGCAGAAGGATCGCGCCTTTCTCAAATCGATCACGCTGTACGAAGACGACGACGTACTGGTCTTGAACAAGCCGATGGGCCTCGCGGTGCAGGGCGGCTCCGGCACGACGCGCCACGTCGACGGCATGCTTGGCGCGTTGCGCGGTCCACATACGGATGCGCAGCGACCGCGCCTCGTGCACCGGCTCGACAAGGACACGGCCGGCTGCCTGCTGGTCGCGAAAACACGGTTTGCCGCGGCGGCGCTCGCCAAAACCTTCCGCTCGCGTTCGGCGCGCAAGATCTATTGGGCGCTGGTAGCGGGCGTGCCGCGTCCGCATCAGGGCCGGATCTCGACCTACCTGACCAAACAGGAGGTGGAGGAGGACTCGTTCATGCGCGTCGCCCAGCATGGCGAGAAGAACGCCATGCACGCAGTGACATATTACGCGGTGGTCGAAACGTCGGCGCAGAAGCTTGCCTGGGTCTCGCTCAAGCCCGTCACCGGCCGCACGCATCAACTGCGCGCGCACACCGCGCATGTGGGCCATCCGATCGTCGGTGATCCCAAATATTTCAACATCGAAAACTGGGAATTTCCCGGCGGCATCCAGGACAGGCTGCATCTGCTCGCACGCCGTATCGTGGTGCCGCATCCGCGCGGCGGCACGATCGACGTCTCCGCGCCGCTGCCGCCGCACATGCAGCAGAGTTGGAATTTGCTCGGCTTCGACGCCGAGCGTTACGATCCTATCGTCGACGCACCGGAGGAGTAGGCGCGCGGCCGGCGCGTGCCTATCTGAGGCGCATGCGTTGGATGCTCCCTTCGCTCGTAGCTGCCGC
>DATBXG010000521.1:0-4122 GCA_036514415.1 Paraburkholderia sp. | reverse complement strand
GAGCCGTTCTTCACGACGAAGGAGATGGGGCAGGGGCTCGGCCTCGGGCTCGCGATTTCCTCGTCGATTGCGCGCGATTGCGGCGGCTCGCTGATCGCGAGCAACGCACCGGAAGGCGGCGCGCGCTTCGTGCTGACGCTGCGCCGCGCCCGCGCGGACGCCGCGAGCGCGGCGCGTGCGGCGGGCTTGTGAAGCGGGTTGATGAAGCGGACCTATGAAGCGGGCTAATGAAGCGGGCTAACGAAGCGACCAGGCAACGCTGGCTCATGAATCAGGATGACGAACGAACATGGTGAATGCAACGCCCGGCCGGGTGCTCTACGTAGAGGATGACGAACTCGTGCGCCGCGCGGGTGTGCAAAGCCTGCAGCTCGCAGGTTTCGACGCCGCCGGCTTCGCGAACGCCGAAGGCGCGCTGCCGCTCGTCGACGCCGACTTCGCGGGCGTCGTGGTGAGCGACATCCGCCTGCCGGGCATGAGCGGGCTCGACCTGCTCGCGCAGTGCCACGAACGCGCGCCCGACGTGCCCATCATCCTCGTGACGGGCCACGGCGATATCTCGATGGCCGTGCAGGCGATGCGTGACGGCGCTTACGACTTCATCGAGAAGCCGTTCGCCTCGGAGCGCCTCATCGAAACGGTGCGGCGCGCGCTGGAGCGGCGCCTGCTGATGCTCGAAAACCTCGCGCTGCGCCGCGAGCTGGCAGGGCAGAACGCGCTTGCGCCGCACATCATCGGCAAGAGCCCGGCGATCGAGCAGGTGCGCAAGCTCATCGCGAACGTCGCGCCCACGGACGCGTCGGTGCTCATCAATGGCGACACCGGCGCGGGCAAGGAGCTGATCGCGCGCAGCCTGCACGAGCTGTCGCCGCGCCACGACAAGCCGTTCGTGGCCGTGAACTGCGGCGCGCTCCCCGAGCCGATGTTCGAGTCGGAGATGTTCGGCTACGAGGCTGGCGCGTTCACGGGCGCGGCCAAACGCCGGATCGGCAAGCTCGAGCATGCGAGCGGCGGCACGCTCTTTCTCGACGAGATCGAGAGCATGCCGCTTTCGCTGCAGGTGAAACTGCTGCGCGTGCTGCAGGACGGCGTGCTGGAGCGCCTGGGCTCGAACCAGCCGGTGCGCGCCGACTTGCGCGTGGTCGCGGCGGCCAAGGGCGACATGAGCGAGCACGTCGCGGCGGGGACCTTCCGGCGCGACCTGCTGTACCGGCTCAACGTCGTGACGATCGCGTTGCCGCCGCTGGCGGAGCGCCGCGAGGACATCGTGCCGCTCTTCGAACACTTCCTGCTCGACGCGGCCGTGCGCTACCAGCGTCCCGCGCCGCTCCTCACCGAGCGCGACCGCATGCGGCTTGCGCAGCGCGACTGGCCGGGCAACGTGCGCGAGCTGCGCAACGCGGCCGATCGCCGGGTGCTCGGGATTCCCGACGATCTCTCAGCGGGCGCGGCGGGCGGCGACGACGATGCGCTGCCGCTCAAGGAGCGTGTGGAGCAGTACGAACGCGCACTGATCGCCGACGCCTTGCAGCAGAGCAACGGCGCGGTCGCCCAGGCCGCCGAGCGGCTGCAGATGGCGAAGGCCACGCTGTACGAGAAGATTCGCCGCTATGGGCTGGTGGCGCGCGGCGAGGGATAGTGGCGCGTTACGGAGCAAACAGGCGTAAAAAAAGCAGCGGGGTTTCCGCTGCTTTTTTTGTTGGCTACAAGCCGGGCATCAGGTCGCCAGCGCCTTCTGCAGCAGCTGGTCGAGTTCCGCGAACTGCGGCTCGCCCACGTAGCGCTTTAGGATCGTGCCGTCGCGGCCAATCACGAACGTGGTAGGCGTGAGCTGGACATTGCCGAACTGCTTGGCAGCCGAGCCGTCGTCCATTGCCACCTTGAACGGCAACTGACGCGTTTGCGCGTAGTTCGCGACGTACATCGGCGCGTCGTAGCTCATCGCCACTGCCACGAACTCGAGACCTTCGCCCTTGAAGCGGTTATAGGTCTGGACCATCTTCGGCATTTCCGCCATGCAGGTCGTGCAACTCGTCGCCCAGAAGTTGACGAGATACACCTTGCCCTTGAGGTCGCTCGTGGAGACCTTCTGGCCGGACAGCAGCGTGAAGGTCGCATCGGGCACACGCTGCTGGCTGCCGAAGAAGGCGAAGTAGCCGGCCACGGCGATTGCGGCGACCACGACCGCCGCGCCGATGCGGCGGATCGCACTGGAGCGCGCGTTCGAAGAATTCGGGGATGCAGCGGTCATGAGTCTCGCCTTGTGCGCCGAGGGGCGCGGGTGTGGAGCCGAATTATTGTAGCGCCGAATTTCCCGGCATAGCGGTTGCGGCACGACACTCGGGTATGCGCCGGCGGATAATGACGCCCACCTTTCACGCTCATGACGAACCGCGCCACATGGTTTCCGACTTTCTTGCCCGTGCCTGCCGTTCGCTGACCACACCGGTGCGCGCCTTCACGCCGGCCCGCGTGCCAGCGCTGGGCGTGCTCGTGACGGCGCTCGCGCTGGCCGCCTGCTCGCCCACCTACGACTGGCGCACGGTCTCCAGCAACGAGAGCGGCTACACCGTCGACCTGCCCGCCAAGCCGGGCAAGGACGAGCGCAGCATCGACGTGAACGGCACGCCGATGCGCATGCGCATGCAAACGGCCGAAGTCGCCGACGACGTATTCGTGGTTGGCACGCTCGAATTGCCCGACGCGCAGCCCGCGACGCAGCAAAAGGCGCTCGACTTCCTGCGCGCGGGCCTCGCGCGCAATGTGGGTGCGGCTCCACAGGCGCACGCCGTGGCTGTGCCGCTCGCGGCGGGCGGTTCGGTCGAAGGCGTGGAGATGCGCATGGCCGGCAAGGCGGGCATCAACGGCGAGACGCGCACGATCCACGCGCGGCTCGTCGCGAAGGGCGCGCGCGTCTACCAGGTGGCGATCGTCGGGCGCGCCGAGCCGCCGGTCGAGCAGGTCGACCAGTTCTTCGGATCTTTCAAGCTCTACTGAGCTTCCGGACTCCACAGCACGCCTCGCGTGCGCATGTTTGCCGCACGCAGTGGCGGCCGTTGGCGGACCGAAGTGAAGGTTGCGCCGCAGGTAAACACGCTAATTGCCGGATTTGATTGAAGGTTTACCGGTTACCCACAGGACCTGTGGGTAACTTTGTGGAAAAAACCTGTCCGCGGGCCGGAAAGGGCCGTCCTGTGGGCTTTCTGTTAGTTTTCGCCGCTTTTCTGCTGATGCAGAAAGCAAGAAGAATCAATGGGTTACGGAAACCGTCCAGGTGCGATGCGAACCACGCATAAAACGGGCCTCAACACGACGATATGTGCATAAGTCAAGTCTTGACTTCGATTTATTGGTGCGATCGGCATTCGCTGGCGGCGCAAGCACCGCTGCGCCTTCCCGTGGATTCGCCGTTGCGTTTTCCTATCGCTCTGCGAACACCCGCCGATACTGCACGGCCTCGGCCACATGTGCGGCTTCGGGCATGGGCACGCCCGCGAGATCGGCAATCGTGCGGGCGACCTTGAGAACCCGATAGTGCGCGCGCGCTGACCAGCCGAAGCGCTCGCCCGCTTCGCGCAGCAGCGTTTCGCCGGCGGCGTCCGGCTGGCAGACCGCATCGGTCTCCCGGCCGGTGAGTTCGCGATTGGTTTTCCCCTGGCGCGCCAGCTGGCGCTCGCGCGCCGCCTGTACGCGTTCGCCGATCGCGGCGCTCGATTCCGCGCTGGTGCTGGCGCGAGCCGCCAGCTCGGCGGGTGGCAGCGCAGGGATCTCGATCTGGATGTCGATGCGGTCCAGCAGCGGCCCGGAGAGCTTGCGCAGGTAGCGCGCGGCGCTTTCGGGCGTGCAGCGGCAGCGCCCAGCCGGATCGCCGCGCCAGCCGCAGGGACAGGGGTTCATCGCGGCAACGAGCTGACACGCGGCCGGGAAGTCGGTTTGCCACGCGGCGCGCGAGATCGTGATCGCGCCCACTTCGAGCGGCTCGCGCAGGGTTTCGAGCACGTGGCGATCGAATTCGGGTATTTCGTCCAGAAATAGCACGCCTAAATGTGCCAGCGTGATCTCGCCAGGTTGCGGCGGATTGCGCCCGCCAATCAGCGCGGCCGCGCTTGACGAGTGATGCGG
>DATBXG010000520.1:0-3581 GCA_036514415.1 Paraburkholderia sp. | reverse complement strand
CGTCGAGCGTCAGGGCGATCGCTGGGTCGCGGCTCAGGGCGCCGACCGCGGCTCGCTCAGGCTCGACCCCGGCTTCCTGGACGGGCTGAACCGGCTGATGCGGGTTTCGACCGTGATCTTCCCGGCCGGCGACGCGCATATCCGTTTCGACCTGCGTGGCGTCGCCACGCCGGGCATCACCGACATGCGGGTGGTGCTGCCGGGCAGCGAGCTGTACTACTTCAACCAGCGCGAGGAATGGGTGCCGTTCGAATGGCCGGGGCAGACGCTGGAAAACCGCACGCATATCGAATGGCAGACCGAGCAGGGCGGCCTGCGCTCGGCCATGGACGCGCAGGGAAGGTTCGGGCTGATCCGTCTGCTCGAGCGTGCGAAGACCTCGCAGCAGGACAACGCGCGCTATCTCGTCACGTGGGCGCCGGATGCGGGCACAGGCATCGCGCTCAGAGTGCAGCTGCGCAGTGACGTGGGCGCGGGCCCGCTCGATGTGCTGCGGTTGCGCCACTTCGCGTTGCCCACCCGTATCTTTGCAACCGGCAGCGTGAAGTCCGCTCCCGGGCTTTCGTCCGGCACACCGCCGCCGTTACCGCCGGCGGCGATTGCCGCCGCGAAGCACGCGGCTGTACCGTTGCCGCATGGTTCCATGCCGGAGGCCGAATGAAGCTCGGTGAACTCTTCCGGAGCCTCTTTCCCGCACGCGAGGACACCGGCGAACTTGCACGCGCGCGTCTCGACGCATGGGCGTCATGGCTGCAGCCGCTTTCAGGCGATGCGGGTGTGGGTCGCGATCCCGGTTACGAGGATGCGTTTTTCACGCTCAGGGACGAGGCTGGCAAGCTCTCGGAGATCGACGAAAGCCTGATCGCACGTTCCTGCGAGCAGTTGCTCAAGGAAACCGGCAAGGACCTGCGCCTCGCGGGTTACTACGCGTTTGCACGACTGCGCCAGGATGGGCCGCCGGGCCTGGCCGACGGGCTGGAGCTTGCCGCGGCCCTCGTCGAACGGTTCGGGGAAGCGGTGCTGCCCGCCCGCGCCGAGGCACGGAAGGCCGCGCTCGAAATGCTGGCGACGGCGCGCGTGGTCGATCTACTCGAAAGCCGTGGTGCGTTTGCGCCGGCCGATCTCGAACGCGCACTGGCCGCGCTCGACGTACTCGTGACGCTCACGCACGCATGGCCCGAAGCGGCACGGCCGAACCTGCAGCCGCTGGTGTCGAGGTTCGAGCGCAGGGAAGGGAAAGTGCCCAGTGGCGATGCCGGGCCGCCCCAGGCGTCCTCTCCCTCCGCGGCCGGCGCGGCAGGCGGTGCCGTCGCCTCGGCGCGCGATCTGCTAGAGCAGGCGCGTGGGATGGCCGCGTGGCTGCGCGATCAGGAGCAGGGCTATCTGCCATCCGTGCGGCTCGTGCGCTGCGTTCGCTGGGACACCGTGCATGAAGTGCCGCCGTCGAACGCTGCCTCGCATACGCGGCTTGTGGCACCGCGCCCGGAGCTACGCCAGCAAATGAAGCGGCTCGTGCTGCAGAAGCAGTGGCACGAGCTGCTCGAGCGTGTCGAGGGTGCGTTCATGGAGGGTGTCAATCACCTCTGGTTCGACCTGCAGTATTTCCAGCACGTCGCGCTCGATCATGCCGGTGCGCCATACGACACGTGGCGCGAGCAGCTGCGCGCGGATTTCGCGTTGTTCCTCGAACGCCTGCCCGGCATCGAGCGGCTGTCGTTCAACGACGGCACCGCATTCGCCGATGATGCGACTCTCGAATGGATCGCCCGGCACGCGGTCGTGCGCGATCTCGAAGCGGGTGAGACCGTTGCCCCGCTGCCGGTATCGGCCGACAGCGAGGAAGGCGGGGCGGGCGACTGGCCTGAGATCGAGGCCCAGGCGAGGGATCTCGTTGCGCGCGAGGGTATCGAAGCCGCCTTCGCGTGGCTCGATGGGTTGCCCGGCATGAAGACGGAGCGGCATCGCTATCTGCAGCGCTTCGTGATGGCACGTCTTGCACAGAACGCGGAACGCGCCGATACGGCCACGGCGCTGCTGCTCGAACTGGATGTGGCTGCGAAGTCACTGCCGCTTGCGCGCTGGGACCCGGCGCTCGTGTTCGAGGTGAAGCTCCAGCTGCTTCGCGCGGTGAAGGCGGCCATCAACCGCAAGGATGCGGACAGGCCGGCTCTCGCGCGCCGCATCGTCGAGCTTCAGACCGAACTCACGGTGCTCGATCCGACCCGCGCGCTGACTCTTTCATAGAACGGATTCCCATGGAAAAAGACGATCCGGTCCTGCGCTACTACGAAGCCGAGATGCGCTACCTGCGCGATTCCGGCAGAGAGTTCGCGAAGGCCCATCCCGACCGCGCACGCATGCTCAACCTTGAACGGGTAGGCGACCGCGATCCGTACGTCGAACGGGTGCACGAAGGCTTCGCATTCCTAACGGGACGCCTTCAGCAGAAGCTCGACGACGAGCTGCCGGAACTAACGGAAGGGCTGGTGAGCCTGCTGTGGCCGCACTATCTGCGCATGATTCCCTCGCTCTCGATAGCCGAGCTCGTCCCGCTGCGGGAGAAGCTCCAGAGAACGGAGGTGGTGCCGGCGGGCGTGCCGGTGCGCTCGGCCCCCATCCACGTGCCGCAGGGCGACGATGCCGGGGGCGCTACATCCGGTTCGGTGCAGTGCCTTTACCGCACCACGCAGGCCGTTACGCTGCAACCGGTTTCCATTACGCACGCAGCGCCCACGGTGCGCCACGACGGCCGTTCGGTGATCCGGCTGGCTTTCGAACTGCAGCATTCGGCGCGGCGGGAGGAAACGGATCTCTCGCGCCTGCGTCTGCACCTGAACGCCGATCTGCCGGTGGCATTCGCCATGCACCTTGCCCTCACGCGCCAGGTCGACAGCATCCTCTGGCGCATTCCGGAAGTGCGTGATGGCGAAGCCGTGCCATTGCCGGGCATCACGATCGAGCCCGCCGGATTCTCGACAGAAGAGCGTCTGTGGCCCAAAGCCGATGCCGCGTTTTCGGGCTACCAGCTCCTGCTCGAATACTTTTCGTTCCGCGAGAAGTTCCTGTTCGTCGATCTCTGCGGGCTGGACGTCGCGAAGCTTCCGCCAGGCGCCGCCCGTTTCGAGCTGGAAATCGTCCTGAAGGAGGCCTATCCGTCGGATCTGCGATTTACGCGGGAAAATGTCCGCCTGTTCTGCTCGCCGGTCATCAACCTCTTCGAACTCGACGCCGAACCTGTCGAGATCGACCATCACGAAACGGAGTATCGCGTTGTGCCTGCGGGTCACCACGGCGAGCACGTCGAAACGTACTCGGTCGATGCGATCTCCGCGTTCGATCATGAAACCGCGGAACGCCATGAATACGTGCCGTTTGCCGCCTTCCGGCATCGCGGTGGCATGCTGCGTCACGAAGCGCCCGAGCGGTATTTCCACGCGCGTGTGCGACCGGGGGTATCCGGGCTGCACGAGACGTGGATCGTCCTCGGCGGCCATGCCTGGGAGACGATGGAGGCCCTGCCGGAGGAAAGCCTGTCGCTGCGCGTGACCGGCACCAACGGCATGCTGCCACGCAAGGGCCTG
>DATBXG010000519.1:0-2015 GCA_036514415.1 Paraburkholderia sp. | reverse complement strand
CGACGCGATCACGCAAATCACGAAATAGCATGCGCCCGCGAACAGTACCATCTCGACCATCGTCCCGTCACGGTCGCCGATATTGGCGGCCGTGCGGAAGAAGTCCGCGAGGCTGATCACGTACACGAGCGAGGTGTCCTGGAAGAGCACGATGGCCTGCGTGAGCAGCAGCGGCACCATCGCGCGGAACGCCTGCGGCAGGACCACGTAGTGCATGGCCTGGCCGTAGCGCATGCCGAGCGCGAACGCAGCGTTCACCTGCCCGCGCGGCACCGCCTGAATGCCCGCGCGTATGATCTCCGAATAATACGCGGCCTCGAACAGCGAGAACGCGATCATCGCCGAGGCGAGGCGAATATCGATGTCGGGCGAAAGGCCCAGCACGTGTTGCAGCACCTGCGGCACGATCAGGAAGAACCACAGCAGCACCATCACGAGCGGGATCGAGCGGAAGATCGTGACATAGCCCTTGGCGAACCATTCGAGCGGCTTCACGCTGGAGAGCCGCATGAGCGCGAGCAGCGTGCCCCAGAGAATGCCGATCACGATAGCGCACAGCGTGATCTTGAACGTGATGATCGCGCCCGTCCACAGCGTGGGCAGCGCGCCCGGAATGCCGCTCCAGTCGAAGTGATGCATCACTTGCCTCCGATGTAGCCGGGCAGACGCGACTTCGCCTCGACCCAGCGCATGAGCGTCATGACGACGAGGTTGATGAGCACGTAAGCGAGCGTGACCGCGATGAACGACTCATAGGTCTGCGCCGTGTAGTCGACGAGCTGCCGCGCCTGGGCGGACAGATCGAGCAGACCGATCGTCGAGGCGACCGCCGAGTTCTTGAAGATGTTGAGGAACTCGGAAGTGAGCGGCGGCACGATGATGCGGTACGCGACCGGCAGCAGCACATAGCGGTACGTCTGCCACTGCGTGAAGCCCATCGCAAGCCCGGCGGCGCGCTGGCCGCGCGGCAGCGCGTTGATGCCCGAGCGCACCTGTTCGCACACGCGCGCCGCGGTAAAGAGCCCGAGACACACGACCGACGCCGAGAAGAACTGCACGCCCGGCGGCGACTGCTTGAACGCCGTGCCGATCGATTGCGGCACGATTTCCGGCAGCACGAAGTACCAGATGAAGAACTGCGCGATGAGCGGAATATTGCGGAAGATCGCCACGTAAACCGTGCCGACGCCCGCGAGAAACTTGTTCGGCACCGTGCGCAGCACGCCGAAGAACGACCCGACGATGAGCGCGATCACCCATGCGCACAGCGACACCGAGACCGTCACCCAGAGGCCGGAGAGAATCCAGCCGAGGTACGTGGTCGGTTCGCCCGTCGAGACCGGGCTGAGCAGAATGCCCCAGTTCCAGTGATAGGACATAACGAGACTCCAACAAAAAGAACGGAAGAAGCGGCGCTTCTTCCGTTCCATGCTAAACACTGGTCGACGGTGGCCGCAGCCGTTTTAGTCGATTGCCTTGTCGTTCGGATTCTTGAACAGCGCCTTCATGTCGTCGCTCATCGGGAAGTTCAGGTTGAGACCCTTCGGCGGAATCGGCGACTCGAACCACTTGTGGTAGATCGCGGTCGCTTCGCTCGAGGTCTGCACCTTGGCGATGGCGTCGTCGGCGACCTTCTTGAACTCGGGGTCGTTCTTGCGCATCATGCAGCCGTACGCTTCACGCGACTGCGGCTCGCCGACGATCACGAAGTCGCCGGGATTGTTCGACTTGGCGCGCTCGCCCGCGAGCAGCGCGTCGTCCATCATGAACGCCACCGCGCGGCCCGTGGAGAGCGTCATGAACGACTCGCCATGGTCCTTCGCGCTGATGATGTTCATGCCCATGCTCTTGTCCTGGTTCATCTTGCGCAGGAGGCGCTCGGACGTCGTGCCTGCCGTCGTCACGACGGTCTTGCCCTTGAGGTCGGCGAAGTCCTTGATGCCCGAGTCCTTCTTCGTCATGAGGCGCGTGCCGATCACGAAAATCGTGTTCGAGAAGGCGGCCTGCTGCTGACG
>DATBXG010000518.1:0-6758 GCA_036514415.1 Paraburkholderia sp. | reverse complement strand
TGCAGCGGGATCCAGCAGCTGCAGCGCCACGTTGCCGGCGGTGCCGGTGTTGCCGAGGTTGCCGTTGCTGTCGACCTGGTTGCCGACGAACACCGTCTTGATCGGCGTTGCGCTCGCCTGTGCCGTGCAGCCCGTCACGCCGATTGTGAAGGTGGTCAGGCCGGCGGCACTGCCCGCAGCCGAGAGAGCTCCAGCCGACACCTCGGGCAGCCGAACCGTCGGGTTCGATGCAACGCCATCGATCGTGACCGCGCAGGTCTGGGTCGCCACTTCACCCTGGAAGTTGATGGTGTTTGCGCTAGCCGCGAATGCGATCGCCGGAGCGGTGGTGGCCGCAACGATAGCGATAGCGGCAATCTTCTTGTTGAACAACATGGGTGGTTCCTTTCGGGGTTGAAGTGTGTGCGTAACATCAGGGCTCGATCGTGGCCTTCACGCTATCGACCACTGGGTTGCCTTCGTCGTCGATCAACGCAAACTGGACGTCGGCGTTTTCGCCTGCCGGAGCGTCGAGCTGGCCGAGTTCGAGCGTCGAGGTGGAGAGCGGCGCGACCATGTCGGGTGTGATCTGCTGCGAGCGGCCTCCAGCCTTGACGAGGATGGCGCTGAAGCTCGCGTAGTAGGGTGTCGGATTGCCGATCCTGAGGGTGAGCTTGCCCGCGCCTTTCGCCAGCGAGAACGTGAGCCGTTTCGGCAGTTCGGGCGCCCCATAGGGCAGTCCGGCCGGCCGCACGAAGACCTTGATCTGCGTACGCATCGTGACCATCACGGCCTGCGCCTTGTCGGGCTCGCTTTTGGGCAGGCCAGGGATCTCATACAGGTTGAGCCAGAACAGCGATTCGCGGTCGGAGGGCAGCTTCGCGCCTGAGTGGATGATCCGCAGGCTTTTCTGGTCGCCTGCGGCCATGCGGAAAATCGGCGGCAGCGTGACGAACGGAGCGGTCGATTCCTGGGGTGTGCCTTCGACATGGCCGTCGTCGATCCACGCCTGGACCAGTACGGGATAGGTATTGACGTTGAAGACCTGCAGCGACTGCTCGGTCTCGCCCGAGGGAAATATCACGCGCGAAGTCTCGGGCGTCACGCCCGCATGAGCCGGCAGGCTCAGTGAGACGGCAAGCAGCGCCGCGCGTGCGAGTGCGAGACCGGCAAGGCGCAGGGAACGCAGGGCGTTCGCGGCAGGCCGACGGGCTATGAGAATCCGCAAGGCGCCTGCGAGATGCCGCCGGATTTGTGCCCGCGCGCGACAACCGCACGCCCCTGAACTGGACCCGCTGCGAACGGGAAGACGGCGTGGCGTGGCGGAGCGCATGCTACGGTCGGGTTCACTGCACACGGACGATGACCTGGGCAGTGGCGTTGTAGCCGCCGGGCGTGACAGGCACCGACCCTGGCGCAAAGGCCTTGAAGGTCGCATTGATCTGGCGCGTGTACGAAGTCAACCCTGTTCCCGGCGACCCGGTCGAGGTCGCGTCATTGAGCACCGGATCCCAGCCGTCCTTCGCGCCGCCCAGCGTCACATACTCGTTCGTGAGGAAGTTCAGCGCGCTGCCGCCCGGTCTCGTCAGGGCGACGCCGACGCCGGTCGCCACCGACGAATCGGTGCCGTAGTTGTCCGAGAGCAGATAGGTCACGCCGCTGCCCGTGGTCGTGAGTCCGGCCGAGACCGCCGACTGGGCATTGGCAGGCGGCGCGAGGATACCGAGCGCGGTCTGGTTGGCCGCGGTGCCGCTCGCGAAGGCGCCCATGCCCGTTGGGGTTGTGGACTGGCATTGCATCTGGATCGTCACGGGCAACTGGCGGGAGCCGCCCTGATTCAGTTCGGCAACCGTCACCGACGGAAAGACGACGAGCGGTGTGGCGTTGGTCACGGCACAGGTTGCCGTTCGCCTGATGTAGACGGTGTTATAGGGGTTGATCGCACCCGGCCAGGTGGAATAAAACCAGTCGTATGCAACGGCGTGGTCGGCACCGGGCTTTACGTTGCCCGTGAAATTGGGTCCGACGAAAATCGCATAGCCTACCGGCTGTGTATAGGCCCAGTAGCCGGGGTTGGTGCTGGTGTTGGCATAGTATTTGGTGCAGGCGCTGCACTGGAAGAATTCGAGCTTGTACTGGCTGAAGTTCTTGGCCTTCACGAGCAGCCAGCCCTGGCTGTCCGTGTCGAGGCCCGTCAGTTGCCGCGCGGCCCAATAGCGGGATGAGTATTGTCCCGTCGTGAGGTTGGTGATGCGCGAGATGAGCCCTTTGTAATAGGTGTAGTAGGTGCCGGGAATGCCGGAGTCCGCGCTCGCGTCCCACTTTCCGGCATAGTCGTTGTCGCCGTTGGTCGAGTAGAACTCGTACAGGGCATTGGCCGTGGCGGCCTCGGGCGAGCAGCGGAACAGGACCATTTCGGGGCTGTAGGTGCCCACGCCACTGGCTCCCAGGTTGTAGATGGACGAAACGCCGCTGCCGAGCAGCGTGCCGTCGGCCACGAAGGGCGGGGCATTGATCGTGACGGTCATCGGGTAGGCGCCCTGTCCCGCCGTATCCTGAGCGCCGATCCAGTTCGACGTGACCGTGCCGGTATCGGTGTAGTACGCGCTGTTCACGTTCGTGTTGAGTCCCGTGATCCTGTAGCATCCCGTTGCCGTGGACACGGCCCACGACGACGTGGGCAGGCCCACGCCGAGGACGCAGGTGAGCAGCGTCAACCATGCGGTTAGACGCGCCCGGAGCAGGCGCGAAAGGAAATTCTTGAAGCTGCCGGACATGGATGGCACTCCTGATTGCGTGTCTGTTCTGTCGAATTCGTCGTTAATGACGGACTGGCACGGCCGGGAGCCGGACTGTGCGTCCGGCCCCCTCCCCCATGCAGGGCTTCGCTTATTGCTTCGCCGAGATCTCGATGGGTGAGCAGCCGACCGTCATTTTCAGCAGGGCGGCCTTGGGATCCTGCCCGCTGACGTCGTAAGGAATCGTGCACTGGTTGTCGTGCCCGTCACCCCATTTCACGGTGACGACGCCACGGTCCGACGGCACGCGCGCATACACCTGGCCGCCCTGGCCGACCATGCCGATGGCGGCTCCGTCGCTGTTCAGGACGTCGGCGCCAAGCGGCAGCGGCTTGCCGTCCGGCAGCGCGGAGTGGATCAGCACGGCATGGCCGGTGAGCGTCGAGAAGCGCAGCAGCACAGCTGAGCCGGGGTACGGCGCAACGCGCAGCTGGTTGCCCGTAAGCTCCGCGCGGGCGCCGATGCCCTTGGTGTCGAGCGCGACGTCGTTGTAGCGATACGGCGTGAGCGACGGCACGATCGCATAGCCCCAGCGGTCCACCTGCGCGCCCTGACCATTGCGCACCTTCGCGCCTTCGGCCCCCTTGGCCTCGACGACAGCGAACGTGTCGGCGAGATACGGCCCGAGCGTGACGCCGCCGCTGTGCGCGACGGCCGAGCCGCGCGCCGTGGCGCCGCCCTGCCAGAAACCGTTGCCCTGCGAGTAGCTCGCGCCCATGGTGATCATCGAGAGGTTCTTCTGGATGTTGCCGCTGATGCTGCGCTGGCCGTTGCCGGTCTGGGCAGTGCCCGCGAGGCCATAGCTGATCGTCTGGGCCTCGTCGGCGATGCCGGAGACCGAGGCCTGGTACGTGCTGCTCGAACGCGAGTCGAGCGAGACGCCGCCGGACACCGAGGCAGCGCGCGGGCCGGAGCCGAACGGAATCGACACGGTCGCCATGAACGTGTTCGAGGTCGGATACACGGTGCCCGATTGCCCGCTGCCTGTGACGAAGCCCGGTCCGTTCGTCGTGTAGAGCGGTCCGGTGTGCTGGCGCACGAACGACAGGTTGTAGCTCATCGACCGGAAATGGTTGTTGTAGCTGACCTGGAACTGCGTATCGCGCGCCTTGGCCCCGTAGTAGCTGCTCACGCCGAGCGACAGCGACAGCGAGCCGTAGCTGTCGAGGTTCTGGTTCACGTTGAGCGTGAACTGGTTGCGCTGCTGGTAGGTGGTCGATGACCAGCTCTGGCCGCTCTGGTAGGCGGCGCGCGCGCCGAGCGCATCGACGAAGTCGCGATAGCCGCTGGTCGAATAGCGGTAGCCGGCGAGCGCGAAGGTGGTCTGGGTGGCCGCGATCGTGTGGCTATACGTAATGGAGCTGAGCCAGCCGTTCGTGCGGTGGCCGGTCGCGTCGAGCGCATTGGACCACGACGCATTCATGCCGAATGCGCCGATAGGCGTGGCGAACACCGTGCCGGCAAGCAGCGCCTGGTAGTCACTGGACAGCCGGGTGGCGGTGTTGAGCGTGACGCTGTTGGTCAGGCCACGTTCGTAGGTCAGGTCGGCGAACGTGGCGTTCGCGCCCTGGACCTGGCGCACCCGGCCGACGGTGGCGCTGTAGTGGGACGACCCTGCGCGCCGCGAGTTCGGCACGGCGGAGAACGGCACGACGAAAGTGGAGACCTGGCCGTTCGCTTCGAACACCTGCACGGTCAGGTCGCCCTGGAAGCTGGTCGGGCTGAGATCGGTAATCCTGAAGGGACCGGGAGCGACGGTGGTCTGATAGATCGTGTTGCCGTTCTGGCTGACGACCACGCGCGCATTGGTATTGGCGATGCCGGTGACGACCGGCGCGTACCCCTGCATGGAATCGGGCAGGGAGCGCTCGTCGGTTTCGATGTGAACACCGGTATAGCCGACCGAACTCAGCAGGTTGCCGCTGGTGAAGTTCTGACCAACGACGAGACTGCTGCCGATCTGGGGCAGGGGCCGCTCGGCGTAGGCGCGAATGTTGTTCCAGCGCGAGTAGCGGCTGTTGCCGCCGTCGGTGAAGCTGTAGGCGGACTGCTGGTGCAGGCGCCAGAGGCCGAAGTTCACCCCGGCGTTCAGGCCGGCGTAGAACGAGTTGGTCTTGAAGCCGAGCGCCGACGACGTGTAGTAGTTGGTGTCGTAGTTGACGTAGGCCATGGTCTGGCCGGCGTCGAGCTCTTTGATGTCGACCGATCCGCGCGGCGTGCTTTTCATCATCGCCTGCGGGACGCTGATGTCGAGACGCAGGCGCGACAAGTCGAACGTGGTGGACGCGCCTTCGATGCGCTTGCCCATAGGCAGGCACTCTCCGGGCGTGTCGGTGCCGCCGGCTTCGTCGCCGATGGCGGCCATGCCGCTCTGCTGGCTGTCGGGCATCGGCGTTTCGGCGGGCGCGGCATTGACCGCGGGGTCGCCGGACTTGATGCCGGAGACGAGCACACCGCTGTCACGCAGGAACGTATCGCTCAGGCAGGGGTAGACCTCGCCGTCCTGGGCCGCGCGAAACTCGACGGCCTTGCGCGAGATGAAGTTGCTGTTCAGGTAGACGTCGACCTGATAACGGCCCGGGTCGACGACGCTCGCCTTGTTATAGCGCTCGATGTCGGCCACGCCCAGCGAGGACCCGAGCAGCAGCTTGCTGTCGAAGTTGTACGCGAGCGTGACCGGCACGGCCGCGTCGGCGCCCTTGTCGCCTGGGCTGACCGAGCTGACCGGCGCGGCGAACACCGGCATGGCCGGCACTGCGAAGCCAAGCGCGACGATGCTGAGCGACAGCCGGGTGGCCGGATGCGCGTCTTTTCTCGGGGCGAGTTTATCCGCGCGGCGCGTACGGCGCGCCGCGGCACGTTGTGAGCCGCTCATCTCAGTTTTTTCCCGTCGTCGTGGGGGTGGTCGCGGGATACTCGGCGTCGCGGACTGCGCCGTAGTCGTCGATGTATTTCACTTTCACGCGTACCGGGGCGCTGTCGTCGATGTGCGCGGATTCCAGCTTCCAGGTTTGCCCGGATTGCGGCGCGACCATGGACGGCGTGAACTTCGTGACATGCGAGCCGCTCACGACCTGGCCCTCGATGAGGGAGACGTGGTAGCCCGATGCGTTGTTCGCGCTGATGCGCCATTTGCCGGCTTCGCTCTCGAGGCGGAAGCTCAGCTGTTCAGGCGCCTTCTGCGCGCTGCCCGCGATGGTCGTCGGGCGATAGAAAACCTTGAGCCGGTTGCGCAGCATGACCATCATCTGGTTCTGCTCGCGGTAGGTGCTGTTGAGCGAGGGGATCTGCAGGGTGTTCAGATAGAACACGGATTCGCGATCCTGGGGCAGGTCCTTGCCGGTAAATACGATGCGAACGGTCTGCCCGGCTTTCGGATTGATCTTAAAAACGGGGGGCGTGACGATGAAGGGGGCATCGGCGTTCTGGGGTGTGGACTCGGGATTGCCGGAGTCGACCCAGAGCTGCATGACGCTGGGCGAATCGTCCTGGCTGCTGAGCTGGAGGGTCTGCTCGCGCGCATCAGCGGGGTAGATTACGCGGGTCGTGGACATGACGACGCTGGCCGACGCGCTTCCCAGTTGCGCCACCAGCGCGAGCGGTGCGACCACCTTGAATAATTTCGCGTTGAACCACGTCATGCCGGTTTGCCTTCTTGTGTGAACGATTGAATAACAGGGCCTGGAAGTCTCCAGGCCCGGCTTGAGGCGCCGACCCCGGATGAGGGGGCCGACGCTCAGGCGCTACTGTTACTGGTAGCTGACTGCGTACTGCACGCTGCCGAGCACCGAACCGGCGGTTGCAGTGCCCGTCGCGCTGTAGTAGCGCACGGCGAAGTCATGCGTGGCCGAGGTTGCGCCAGCAGCGAGGTTCAGACCCGCTGCGGCATAGCCCGTGCTGCCGGACAGGTTGAACGGCGTGGACGTTGCAGCGGGATCCAGCAGCTGCAGCGCCACGTTGCCGGCGGTGCCGGTGTTGCCG
>DATBXG010000517.1:0-6485 GCA_036514415.1 Paraburkholderia sp. | reverse complement strand
CAGATTTCATGGCTCGGCGTGAGCGGCAGCTTGATGCCGCGGTCGGCGAGCGAGAGCTTCTTGCCGCCGCCCAGGTCGTAATAGCCCTCCCAGATGTGCAGATCGGAGTGGCACAGGCCCGCGGCCTTCACGCGCAGCAGCACCTCGGTGCCCTTGGGCTGCGGCACGTCGCGCTTGACCAGTTCGAGCGGCTTGCCGTGATGGATGACGCAGTAGCAGCGCATTTGCATCGATGTCTCCGTGAATGGGGTGAGCGACGGCCAGGCGATGACGATTCCTTCGCATCATAACGGATGCGGTGCAAATTCGTCCGACCGTTCTATTTTGGTCGCCGGGTGCTTGATTTGTCCGAAGGTAAGCGCGCGTAGATCGTTGCATAGCTAACGATATCGGGTATACTACCGACATGTTCGATCATTGCCTTTACTTCAACACCACGGCGCTTGCGAGGCGTCTGGAGCGCGAATGGGCGGAAGCTTTCGAGCGCTTCGAGCTTACGCCGCCGCAGGGTTTCATGCTGCGCGCGGTGCTGGAGCGGCCCGGGTCGCTCCAGCGCGAGCTGGCCGAGCTGCTTTCCATCGCGCGGCCCACGGCTACGCGCGTGCTCGACGGTCTCGAGGCGCGCGGCTACGTGGAGCGCCAGCGCACGGATGGCGACGGACGCGAGGTGGCGATCGTGCCCACGGCACAGGCCCTTGCGATTCGCGAGGCGCTCAATGCCGCGAGCGCGACGGTCACGAGCCGCCTCAAGCGCACGCTGGGTGGCGAGGCGTTCGTCGATACGGTGTCGCGCCTGCGCACGGCGCGCGCCACGCTGGGCTGAACCCGCGCGTCACGCGCGATGCGCAGCGGGACATCGGAAGGGCATCAAAGACCAGGGAGTTGCATCATGCGGCGCATCGGCGCTTTTTGTATTTCGACGTGGCTTGCGGCCGCTGTTCTTTTTCTCGGGCGTCACTCGGTGCCGTTGATGGCGCTGAGCGGTGTGATCGCTTTTGCGGGCTTCGATCTTTTTCGTCCCGGTCCGGGCGATCAGTAGGACAACGCGGTGGGCGCCACGCGTGATGCGCGGCGCCCGCGGTGCTTCACATCACATCTCTTCGGCCCACGACATGTTCTCGCGCGCGAGCAGCGCGGAGGAGGCCGCCGGCCCGAACGTGCCGGACGTGTAGGTGCGCGGGCGATCGTTCAGTTCCTTCCAGCCGTTGAGAATCGGCTCGACCCACGTCCATGCGGCTTCCAGTTCGTCGCGGCGCATGAAGTGCGTGAGGCGCCCGCGGATCACGTCGATCAGCAAGCGCTCATACGCCTCCGCGCGGCGCTCGGGAATCGCCTGCTGCAGGTCGAGGTTGAGGCTCACCGGCAGCATGTTCATGCCGCTGCCCGGCTCTTTCGCAAGCATCTGCAACTGGATCGATTCTTCGGGCTGAAGCTGGATCACGAGACGGTTGCCGTAATTGCGCGGGCCGCTCGGGAAGATCGAGAATGGCAGGTCCGCGAACTCGATCACGATCTCCGACTGACGCTTCTGCAAGCGCTTGCCGGTGCGCAGGAAGAACGGCACGTTGGCCCAGCGCCAGTTGTTGATGTTCGCGCGCAGCGCCACGAACGTTTCCGCCTTGCTGTCGGGCGGCACGTTGTCCTCTTCCAGGTAGCCCTTCACCGGCTGGCCATCCACGGCGCCTGCCGCATATTGGCCGCGCACGGTGTCGCGCGCGATGTCGGCGAGCGACATCGGGCGCAGCGAGCGCAGCACCTTGAGCTTTTCGTCGCGCACCGCGTCCGGGTCGAGCGAGACGGGCGGCTCCATCGCCACGATGCACAGCAGTTGCAGCAGGTGGTTCTGCACCATGTCGCGCAGCGCGCCCGTGTGATCGTAGAAGCCCGCGCGGCTGCCCACGCCCACCGTTTCCGCCACCGTGATCTGCACGCTGCGGATATACGGAGCCTGCCAGAGCGGCCCGAAGATCGGGTTGCCGAAGCGCAGCACCATCAGGTTCTGCACCGTTTCCTTACCCAGATAGTGGTCGATCCGGTAGATCTGCGATTCCGCGAAATGCCTGCCGACCGACTCGTTGATCCCCTGCGCCGACGCGAGATCGTGGCCGAGCGGCTTTTCGAGCACGACGCGCGAACTGTTGTCGAGGAGACCGCCCGCCGAGAGATTGTCGCAAATCGTCGTGAACAGCTCAGGCGAGGTGGAGAGATAGAACACGCGCAGCGCGTGCTCGCGCGAAGCCGCCTTCAGGTGCGCGTAATCGCCGGGCGCGTTCACGTCGATGATCACGTACTGGAACAGGCTCAGATAGCGGTCCCAGGCTTGCGCATCGAACGCTTTCGCGTCGATGAACGGACGCGACTGCTCTTCCATGAACTTGCGGTAGTCGTCGATCGTCCAGTTCTTGCGGCCCACGGCGATGATGCGCGTTTCGGGCGGCAGGTTGCCGTGCAGGTGCGCCATGTAGAGCGCCGGCAGCAGTTTGCGTGCGGCCAGGTCGCCGCCGCCACCGAAAATGATCATGTCGACGGGCTGTTCGGGCACGGCTTGGGCAGGCTGATTCGTCATGGCAGGTCGGAGGTGGCGCGCGCTCGGGTCTCCGCCTGGGTCTCGTCCGTTCAGCTTTCGGGCGGGGCCGCTCGCGCGCGGTTGCAAAACCCGCGCCCGTCGCAAGAACGGGGCGCGGCGAAAACGCTAATGGTGCATGGTTTCGCCGGAGTTTGCACGCGTGGCGCGAACGAGCCGTTGCGCGAGACGCCTGTGGCGATAAACCGACCGTCCGTTCATTTCACGCTTCGCGAGGCGTTCACCCGAGCCCTGGCACCGCCACGCCAAAGGTCACCAGCACCAGCACGACGTTGAGCGCGAGCACGGCAAGCGCGCCCGCCACGGCGCCAACCGCCGTGAGCGCGCGATTGCGATGCGGCCCCATGACGTTGGCGCGGCACGTGAACCAGACGAGCGCGGCCATCGGGAACGGCAGCGCGAGGCTCAGCACGACCTGGCTCATGACGAGCGCCTCGGTGGCGTTCACGCCGAGCGCCACGACGACAAAGCTCGGCACCATCGTGACCGCGCGGCGCAGCCATAGCGGAATGCGGAAGTTCACGAAGCCCTGCATGATCATCTGCCCGGCGAGCGTGCCGACCACGGAGCTGGAAATGCCGGAGGCGATCAGCGAGACGAGGAAGATGCTGGCGGCGGCCGCGCCCAGCAGCGGGGCGAGCGTGCGATAGGCGGTCTCGATCTCGGCGACATCGGCATAGCCCTGGTGGAAGGCGCCCGAGGCCATCACCACCATCGCCATGTTGATGATCCCGGCCACCGAAAGCGCGACCACGACCTCGACGTTAGAAAACTTCACGAGGCGCGCGCGCTCGGTGTCGTTGCGCGCGAGCACGCGCGCCTGGGTGAGCCCGGAATGCAGGAAGAGCGCGTGCGGCATGACCGTTGCGCCGATGATGCCCACCGCGATCGTCACGGCTTGCGCATCGGGCAGGCGCGGCGTGCCGAGGTGGCGCAGGAGGCTCGGCCACTCGATGGGCGTGATAAAGAGCTCCAGCACATAGCAGATGCCGATCACGCCCACGAGCGCGCCGATCACGAGTTCGAGCGGCCGGAAGCCCGCGCGTTGCAGGAACAGCAGCGCCCAGGTCACGACGGCGGTCACCGCCATGCCGGCCAGTAGCGGCAGATGAAAGAGCAGCGCGAGGCCGATCGCGCCGCCGAGAAACTCGGCCAGATCGGTGGCCATGGCCGCGATTTCGCTCACGATCCACATGAGCCACACGAGCGGCGCGGGCAGGGTGTCGCGGCACAGTTCGGCGAGATTGCGGCCCGTGGCGATGCCGAGCTTCGCGGAAAGCCCCTGAAACAGCATGGCGATCACATTCGCGAGCAGCACGACCCACAGCAGCGCATAGCCGTAGCGCGCGCCGGCCTGGATGTTGGTCGCGATATTGCCGGGGTCGATATAAGCGACGGAGACGACCACGGCCGGACCCGCGAGCGGCAGCAGAAGGGCGACGCCGCGGCGGCGTCCTTCGAGCGCATCGCGCACTGCGGCGGCCGTGCTACGGGTCAGGCCGTCGGGGGTGCGCACGGTGGTGTCCGCGCGATCCGCGCTATCCACGCGGTCTTCGCGGGCGCGATGGTCCATGCAACTTCTCGCACGAGAAAGGGTCTGTACGCGCAGCCCATCGCCATGACCCTCGCACGGCGCAGATGCTAATGCGTTGCACAGGCGTCATCGGAACCGGGCCTTCACGCGTTAAGCAGGCTATCCGCGCGCCTGCCTTAGCGGTATCTCAGCACAAAACTGCTCTCTTTCCCTTACGAAATGCCTGAATTCCCGATCTTTTCGTTTACATCGGTCCGCGCGAAAAAACCGCTCGCGACCGCGCTGCTGGTTGGCGGCCTCATGGGCGGCCTCGCATGGGGCGCGCTCGCCCATGCCGACGACAAGGTCATCGTGCTCGACTCGGGCGAGGCGAAGCTCTCGCTCATCGACGAGGCGAGCCGCACCGTGGTCGGCACCGAGCCCACCGGCAAGGAACCGCATCACCTGATGATCACGCCCGACGGCAAGTCGCTCATCGTCGCCGATTCGGTGTCGAACGACCTGTTGTTCCTCGATCCGCATACGGGGCAGGTGCAGAGCCGCCTGGAAGGCATCGAAGATCCGTACCAGCTCGGCTTTTCGCCTGACCATAAATGGTTCGTGACCGCGGGCCTGCGTCTCGACCGCGTGGACGTGTACCACTACGACGGCAAGAACCTGACGCTCGCGAAGCGCATTGCGCTCGCGAAAACGCCGAGCCACATCACGTTCGCCTCGGACAACAAGACCGCGTTCGTGACGCTGCAGGATACGGGCGAAGTGGCCGCCATCGACCTGCCGACGCAAACGGTGCTCTGGAAGCTGCGCGTTGGCACCACGCCCGCGGGCCTGTGGATGACGCCCGGCGACAAGTACCTGCTGGTCGGCATGACGGGCGAGGACGACGTTGCCGTGGTGGACTGGCACAATCGCACAGTCGTGAAAAGGATCCAGACCGGCCGTGGCGCGCATAACTTCCGCAATCTCGATGACGGCAAGCACGTGGCCGTTTCGAACCGCGTGGAAAGCACGATCAGCATTCTCGACTACACCACGCTCACCAAGGTCGGCGACATCACGGGCCTGCGTCCCGGCCCCGACGACATGGAGCTGTCCGCCGACAAGCGCTACCTGTGGGTGACGTTCCGTTTCGCGAGGCACGTGGGGATCATCGACCTGAACACGCGCCAGCTGATCGATACCATTGCGGTGGGCCGTTCGCCGCACGGCATCTATTTCGCGAACAGCGCGCCGGTCTACGCGCCCAACCCGGATTGAGGCAGGAGTCCCGATGCTCGATACGCTGATTTCGCAGGCCGACAACCTCGTTTCGTGGCTGCAGACGCTCGTCTACGTAGACGTGGTGCAGCCGGTCTTCTACAAGATCGGCCTGATGGGCTACGACGAGGACACCTACGACGCGCTTTACTGGGTGATCGTGGGCGTACTGCAGATTTGCGCGTCGTATCTGCTGCTGCGCCCGCTCGAAGCGCTGCGTCCCGCGGAGGACTGGCGCGACCGCAAGGCGCTGCGCGCCGACGTCTGGTACACGTGGATCGCGAAGCTCGGCATCCTGAACATCGCGTTCTTCTTTCTGCTCACGCCGTTGTTCAATCACTGGCAGAGCCTGATGGCGATCTACAGCGTACCGAACATCGAAGTGGACAGCCTGTGGCCCGGTGTGACGGACAAGCCGCTCGTGTCGTTCCTGATCTATCTCGTCGTGCTCGACTTCGCGGGCTACTGGTACCACCGCTGGCAGCATCGCTTCGGCGTGTGGTGGGAGCTGCACGCCGTGCACCACAGCCAGCAGCAGATGTCGCTGTGGTGCGACGATCGCAATCATTTCCTCGACGACATCCTTCAGGCCGCGTTTTTCGCGGGCCTCTCGCTCTTCATCGGCGTGCAGCCCGCGCAGTTCGTCGTGCTCGTGGCCGTGAGCAACTTCATGCAGAGCGTGCAGCACGTGAACGCGCGGCTCGACTTTGGGTGGCTGCTCGAGCGCATCGTGGTGAGCCCGGCGTTTCACCGCCGTCATCATGCGATCGGCTACGGGCACGAAGGCACGCGCTACGGCTGCAACTTCGGCGTGCTGTTTCCGTGGTGGGACATGATGTTCCGCACGGCGTCGTGGAACAAGGCGCAGGAACCCACGGGCATTCGCGACCAGTTGGCCGCGCCGCACGGCAGGGGCGTGAACTACGGCGAAGGGCTGCTCGCCCAGCAATGGTACGCGCTGGTGCGCATTGCGCGCCGGCTGGCGGGCAAGGGGTATCCGATAGGAGATGCGGCGCGCTGATTGTCGAGGAACACGTTGCGGGTCCTCCGGCGAGGCGGTCTTCGGGCCGCCTCGTTGCGTTTCGGGGGGCGGCTGGCGCGCCGGATGCG
>DATBXG010000516.1:0-5066 GCA_036514415.1 Paraburkholderia sp. | reverse complement strand
GGCGCGCCCGCGACGATGACGCGCAGGGCGCTGAGGCCGTCGGCTTCGTCGGTGAGCGCGCCGCGCGGCTCGAAGCGCAGGTCGCCATCTTCGAGATGCGGGTCGCCGATCGCGATATAGGGCGGATTGCTCACAATCGCCTCGAAGCGCAACGCCGGATCGAGCGTGTCGTACCAGCTGCCTGCCACGAACGCGGGCGGGCCGCCGGGGCGCTGCGCATCGAGCAGCTTCGTGGCGTTGCGCGCGGCCACCTCGAGCGCGGCCGCCGAGCGGTCGACGGCCCAGACGCGCGCGTCGGGTCGCGCCGAGGCAAGCGCCACGGCGATTGCGCCGCTGCCGGTGCCGAGATCGAGCACGCGCGGCTGGGCGACGCCTTCGAGCGCCGCGAGCGCCGTTTCCACGAGCAGCTCGGTCTCGGGGCGCGGAATCAGCACGTCGGGCGTCACGTCGAAGTCGAGGCCATAGAACTCGCGCGCGCCCACGAGTTGCGCGATCGGCTCGCCGTTTTCGCGGCGCGCTTCGAGCGCGCGGTAGGCATCCACGCGGGCTGCGTCGAGCGCCTGGTCGCCGCGTGTGATGAGTTCGGTGCGGCGCCAGCCGAGCACGTGCATCAGCAGGATGCGCGCTTCGAGCGCGGGCAGCGGCGAGGCGCGTAGCAGGGCGTCGGCGGTGGATTCGTTCACGATGTGGCCGGGATCAAGCGCGGATCAATCCGCGTCGCCGAGCGAGGCCAGCTGCTCGGCCTGATGCTCGGAAACGAGCGCGCCGATCAGCTCGTCGAGGTCGCCGTCCATGATCGCTTCGAGGCGATAGAGCGTGAGGTTGATGCGGTGATCGGTGAGCCGCCCCTGCGGGAAGTTGTAGGTGCGGATGCGCTCCGAGCGGTCGCCGGAGCCCACCAGGCTCTTGCGTGTGGCCGCTTCCTTCGCGTGCTGCTCCTGGTACTGCTTGTCCTTGATGCGCGCGGCGAGCACCTTGAGCGCGCGATCCTTGTTCTTGTGCTGCGAGCGGTCGTCCTGGCACTCCACGACGATGCCGGTCGGCAAGTGCGTCACGCGCACCGCCGAATCGGTCTTGTTGATGTGCTGGCCGCCCGCGCCCGAGGCGCGGAAGGTGTCGATGCGCAGGTCGGAGGGATTGATCTCCACTTCGCCGATTTCGTCGGCTTCCGGCATCACCGCGACCGTGCAGGCCGAGGTGTGGATGCGGCCCTGCGTTTCGGTGGCCGGCACGCGCTGCACGCGATGCCCGCCCGACTCGAACTTGAGCTTCGAGTACGCCGCCTCGCCCGCAATGCGCACGATGACTTCCTTGTAGCCGCCCAGATCCGACTCGCTCGCCGACATCATCTCGATCTGCCAGCGGTTGCGCTCCGCGTAGCGTAGGTACATGCGCAGCAGGTCGCCCGCGAACAGGGCCGACTCGTCGCCGCCCGTGCCCGCGCGGATTTCGAGGAACACGTTGCGGTCGTCGTTGGGGTCCTTCGGCAGCAGCATCATCTGCAATTCGTGCTGGAGCTGCGCCATGCGCTCGCGCGCCGCCTTCACTTCATCCTCGGCGAAGTCGCGCATCGCGGCGTCGGAGAGCAGGTCCCTGGCCGCGGCCTCGTCGTCTTTGGCCCGGCGCCAGTGCGCGTAATGGTCGACCACCGGCCCCAGCTCCGAATGCTCGCGCGTGAGCTTGCGGTACTGGTCGCGGTTCGAGGTCACGTCGGGACGGCTCAACAGGTCGTTCAGCTCGGCCAGGCGCGTAGTCAACTGGTCGAGCTTCGATTGCATGCTCGTTTTCATCGGGCGGTGCGGAGCGGGCTCCGGAAAGGACTGCGAGAGAGAAGAGGCGGGCGTGCGGCCCGGTGGTGCAGGGCACGCATGGCGCGCGCCTGGGCCCGAGCGTCGCTAACGGTCGGAGGAACCGGACGACCCGGAAGCGCCGGTGGAAGCCGGCGCGTCCGCCACATCCGACGCGGGCTGTGCGGCGTCGGCTGCCCTGGCCGGCTGGCCGTGGCGGTAAAAGCCGCCCATCAGTTCGATGAGCGAGTCGCGCTGATCGCCGCTCGATGTATTGAGCGCGTGCGTCGGGCCGTGGATCAGCTTGTTGGTGAGCGCCTGTGAAAGCGCTTCGAGCACGGCCGACGGGTCGTCGCCGCGCGCGAGCATCTTGCGGGCGCGTTCGAGTTCGGCGCGACGCAGCGCGTCGGCCTGGGTGTGCATGTGGCGGATGACCGGCACGATGCTGCGCGAGTCGAGCCACTGCATGAAATTGGCCACGCGCGACTCGATGATCGTCTCGGCCTGCGCCACGGCGGCCTGGCGCGAGGCGTTGCCTTCGCGCACGATCGTGCCGAGATCGTCGACGGTGTAGAGGAACACATCCTCGAGCTGGCCGACTTCGGGCTCGATGTCGCGCGGCACCGCAAGGTCGACCATGAAAATGGGGCGGTGGCGGCGCGCTTTCACCGCGCGCTCGACGGCGCCCAGCCCGATGATGGGCAGCGTGGACGCCGTGCACGACACGATAATGTCGAACTCGTGCATGCGCGAAGGCAGGTCGGAAAGCGGAATGGCGCGGCCGCCGAAACGTTCGGCAACATAGCGCCCGCGCTCGGCGGTACGGTTCGCCACCACGAGTTCGCGCGGCTGCTGCGCGGCAAAGTGAGCGGCGCACAGCTCGATCATCTCGCCCGCGCCGATGAACAGCACGCGCTGGTTGGCGATCTTGTCGAAGATGCGCTGGGCGAGGCGCACGGCGGCGGCGGCCATCGAAACCGACTGCGCGCCGATCTCGGTCGTGGTGCGCACTTCCTTCGCCACGGCGAAGGTGCGCTGGAACAGCTGGTTCAAATAGGTGCCGAGCGCGCCCGCTTCGGTCGCGGTGCGGACAGCGGTCTTCATCTGCCCGACGATCTGTGTTTCGCCCAGCACCATCGAATCGAGCCCTGAAGCCACCCGGAACGCATGACGCACCGCTTCGGACTGCGGCAGCGTGTAGACGTGCGGCGCAAGCTCCTCTGTGCGGATACCGTGATACTGCGACAGCCAGCTCACGGCTTCGTCGCGCGAGCTTTGCGCGTCGGTCGCGCAGTACAGCTCGGTGCGGTTGCAGGTGGAGAGAATGGCGGCTTCCGGCGCGCTCAGCGAACGCTTGCCGGACCACGCTTCCTTGAACAGGGCGAGCGCGGGCTTGATCTGTTCGAGCGGAAACGCCACGCGTTCGCGCAAGGCGACGGGCGCGGTGTGGTGATTGATTCCGATCGTTAGAAGCTGCATACCATGGGGGCGAGATTTAGGCGGATATTATAACTTTTCCTCGCTTCCGACATTCTCGTCGACAGAGTCCGGCACTCCTGTGGGTGATATGGGCAGCCTTTCGAGCTGGTAGCCAAAGCCGTACAAGGTCGTCAAACGCCAGCCGTGCTCGGGCCCGAGCTGCAATTTGCTGCGCAGCCGGGAGGCGTGCGTATCGAGCGTGCGCGACCGAACGTCGCGGTTCAGATTCCACACGGTTTCGAGGATGCGCGCCCGCGAGACGGGGCGCGATGCGTTCGTGAAAAGCAGCAGCGCGAAGCGATATTCTTTCGGTGTGAGCGTGACGGTCTGGCCCCGAAACGACACCTCGTAGCGGCCGGAATCGAAGAGGTAGTCGCCGAAGCCATGGCGGGCGCGGTTGCGCGGCCGGCGCACGCCGGCACGGCGTAGCAGCGCGTCGATGCGCGCGAGCATTTCCGGGCCGCGCACGGGCTTGGCGATGCAGTCGTCGGCACCGGCCTGCAGGCTCGCGACGATTTCGCTCTCGTGCGGCGCGAGCATCAGCGCGATGGCGGGCAGGCCCGGCAGCCTTTTGCGCGCCTGGGGGATGAGGTCGTCGGCGCCGCTGTCGCCGCACCACCATGCCGCGATCAACAGGTCGAAGGTTTCTTCTTCGAGCGTTTCGAAGAGCTGTGCGCCGAGCGGGAAGTGCTGGCATGCGTGCCCACCCGCGATGAGCAGGCGGACGATGGCTTCAGCCTGCCGGGCGTCTGGTTCGACAAGGGCGATTCGCATACGAGGGAGTGCGGCTGCGGCGGACGTGGCGCGCTTGCCTTGCGCCACCCTGCCCCCTACACTCAACCGCTACGCGGGAAGCGCCGAGCCGACCGTTTTCCAGTAAAAAGAGAGTTGTAACAAACCTAGAAATGCTAGCCCTCGCGATTCGGCAGTCCTATCAGACTCATCCGAAAATCTATAGGACAAGTCGCTGATGGGCTGGTCCGGTATCGTCATCCTCGGTCTGGTGGTGGGCGGTGCGGGATGGTGGCTCCATCCCCTGCGCCATGCCGCCCGTCACGGACTCGCTCTGGCGTTCGTGGCCGGCGTGCTCGGCGCGGCGCTCGCGAATGCGGCCGGCAGTGCGACCGGTCTTTTCTACGATGGCGAGTTGCTCCAGTGGCCGCTTTGCACGGCGCTCGCCCTCGTTTTCGTGGGCGTGTGCGTGGCGCTACGCGCACGGTGGTCCTAGCGGCGCGCCGCGGGTATCTCCTGAGCATCGCCGCTGGCCAAACATCGCCTCTCGGCAATCCGCTTCGAATTCTTCGCAGGTGAAAACATGAATGCACGACTCCCCGAAACCTCCTCGATTCCCGAACGCATTGCCGCGCTGCGCGCCGCGATGGCGCGCGCCGGCGTGGACGCGGCCCTCGTGCCCTCCGCCGATCCGCATCTGTCCGAATACCTGCCGCGCCGCTGGCAGGGACGCGAATGGCTATCGGGCTTCACCGGCTCGGTGGGCACGCTCGTCGTGACGAAGGATTTCGCGGGCGTGTGGGTGGATAGCCGCTACTGGGTGCAGGCCGGGCAGCAACTGGCCGGCACCGGCATCGCGCTCATGAAGATGATGGGTGGCCAGCAGACCGCGCCGCACATCGACTGGCTTGCGCAGAACGTGAGCGCGGGCGGCGCGGTGGCCGTGGACGGCGCGGTGCTCGGCGTGGCCTCGGCGCGCGCGCTGGCGGATGCGCTCAAGGCGCGCGGTATCGCCATGCGCACCGATCTCGACCTGCTCGACGATGTCTGGCAAGGCCGTCCCTCGCT
>DATBXG010000515.1:0-4362 GCA_036514415.1 Paraburkholderia sp. | reverse complement strand
GTGCGCGAGGAGCTTTCGAAGTACCAGAACAACCAGGCCTGCCCGCACTGCGAAGGCACGCGCCTGCGCCGCGAAGCGCGTTTCGTGCGGATCGGTGCGAACGAGGACGCGCGCGCCATCTATGAAGTGAGCGGCTGGCCGCTGCGCGACACGCTCGGCTACTTCCAGACGCTGCGCCTCGAAGGCGCCAAGCGCGAGATCGCCGACAAGGTGGTCAAGGAAATCGTTGCGCGCCTCATGTTCCTCAACAACGTCGGGCTCGACTATCTCTCGCTCGAACGCAGCGCCGAAACGCTTTCCGGCGGCGAGGCGCAGCGCATCCGCCTCGCCTCGCAGATCGGCTCGGGCTTGACCGGCGTGATGTACGTGCTCGACGAGCCGTCCATCGGCCTGCATCAGCGCGACAACGACCGCCTCATCTCCACGCTCAAGCACCTGCGCGACCTCGGCAACTCCGTGATCGTCGTGGAGCACGACGAGGACATGATCCGCATGGCCGACTACGTCGTCGACATGGGTCCGGGCGCCGGCGAGCATGGCGGCATGGTGATCGCCCAGGGCACGCCGCAGGAGGTCGAGCACGACCCGGCCTCGATGACGGGCCAGTACCTCTCGGGCGCGCGCCGCATCGACTATCCCGACGAACGCATCGAGCCCGGCGAGCGCCGCCTGCGCATCGTCGAGGCGCACGGCAACAACCTCAAGCACGTGACGCTCGACCTGCCAGTGGGGCTGCTCACCTGCGTGACGGGGGTTTCCGGCTCGGGCAAGTCCACGCTCATCAACGACACGCTTTACCACGCCGTGTCGCAGCATCTGTATGGCTCGTCGGCGGAACCGGCGCCGTTCGAGGCGATCGAGGGCCTCGAGCACTTCGACAAGGTCATCAACGTCGACCAGTCGCCGATCGGCCGCACGCCGCGCTCGAACCCGGCCACCTACACGGGCCTCTTCACGCCCATCCGCGAGTTGTTCGCGGGCGTGCCGGCGGCCAAGGAACGCGGCTACGAATCGGGCCGCTTCTCGTTCAACGTGAAGGGCGGCCGCTGCGAGAGCTGCCAGGGCGACGGCGTGCTGAAAGTGGAAATGCACTTCCTCCCAGACGTTTACGTTCCATGCGACGTCTGCCACGGCAAGCGCTACAACCGCGAGACGCTGGAGATCCAGTACAAGGGACGGAACATCAGCGAAGTGCTCGACATGACCGTCGAAGCCGCCTACGAGTTCTTCAAGGCCGTGCCGGTCGTGGCGCGCAAGCTCAAGACGCTGCTCGACGTGGGTCTGGGCTATATCCGCCTCGGCCAGTCGGCCACCACGCTCTCGGGCGGCGAGGCGCAGCGGGTGAAGCTTTCGCTGGAGCTTTCCAAGCGGGACACGGGCCGCACGCTGTATATACTCGACGAGCCGACCACGGGCCTGCACTTCCACGACATCGCGCTCTTGCTGGAGGTGATTCACCGGCTTCGCGATCAGGGCAACACCGTGGTCATCATCGAGCATAATCTCGATGTAATCAAAACCGCCGACTGGGTCGTGGACATGGGTCCCGAAGGCGGCGCGGGCGGCGGCCAGATTGTGGCCCAGGGGACGCCCGAACAGGTGGCGAAGTCGAAGGCAAGCTTTACGGGCCGCTATCTCGCGCCGCTGCTCAAGCGCCAGATTGCCGCGCTCGACACGGCCTCGGGAAAGTGAAGGTAACCGGGCTGGCAACGGAGCCGGAAATTTAGCAGTAGAAATAGCTGCAGCAACAACGGGTCGGGGACGCGAGCGTTCCCGAGGTTTGGAGACGGAATACACGCAAAATGGTCAAGCGCAACGAAGCGACCGAAGATAAACAGGTGCGCGACCTGCGGCCAAGGCCGGTCAGGCTCACGAGCGACATGAGCCTGCCGAAGCTTTCGGCAGTGGAAATCGGCAGCTATGTGGCCGCGCTCGCCGGTATGTTCGCGGTACTGCACCTGAACCTGCTAGGCGCGCTGCTCGCGGGGATGCTCGTCTTCCAGCTCGTCCACACCATCTCGCCGCTCATCGAGCGGCGCATGTCGAGCAGCCGCGCACGCTGGCTTTCGGTGGTGCTGGTTTCCATCGTGATCGTGGGCATCCTGACGGGCCTCACGGTGGGCGTCATCGAGCAGTTCGAAAGCGACGTGCCGAGCGTCCAGAAGGTCATGGCGCAGATGATGACGTTCGTCGACCAGGCGCGCGGGCGCATTCCCGAATCGATCGCCGCCTACCTGCCCGTGGACGTCGCCCAGATGAAGCTCAAGGCGCTCGCGCTCATGCACGAGCACGCCACCCAGCTCGGCCAGGGCGGCAAGAACGCCGCGCGCGTCTTCGGGCATATCGTGATCGGCATGATCATCGGCGCGATCATCGCCATTGGCGCGCAGAAGAACGCCACGCGGCTGCCGCTTTCCACGGCGTTCGTCGCGCGCGTCTCGCGCTTTGCCGACGCGTTCCGCCGTATCGTGTTCGCCCAGGTGAAGATTTCAGCGATCAACACGACGTTCACCGGCCTCTTCCTGCTGCTCGCGTTGCCGCTCTTTCACGCACCGCTGCCGCTCGCGAAGATGCTGGTCGTGGTGACCTTCGTGGTGGGCCTGCTGCCCGTGATCGGCAACCTGATCTCGAACACCCTGATCGTCGCCATCGCGCTCACCGTGAGCCTGCCCGCGGCGGTCACGGCGCTCGTCTTCCTGATCGTGATCCACAAGCTCGAGTACTTCCTGAACGCGCGCATCGTGGGCGGCCAGATCGAGGCGCGCACGTGGGAGCTGCTCGTCGCGATGCTGGTGATGGAAGCCGCGTTCGGCATTCAGGGCGTGATCGCCGCGCCCATTTTCTACGCGTATATCAAGCGCGAACTCATCTATCTGCGGCTCGTCTGAGCCGCTTTCCCGGACGCCCGCGCGCGGCCTTCAACGCCCGCGCGGCTCGCCGCCCACGTCCGTCATGCCGTCCTGCCCCATCGCATAGATCGCCACCTGCACCCGGCTCGTGAGATTGAGCTTGCGCAGGATGTTGCGCACGTGAATCTTCACCGTGCTCTCGGCCAGGTCGAGCGTTCGCGCAATCTCCTTGTTGCTCGCGCCGCGCGCCAGCTCGCGCACGATGTCGCGCTCGCGCGCCGTGAGCGCCTCCGCGCTCGTGCGCGCGGCGCCGGGCGCACCCGGCGCGCCGCTCGCGCTGGTCGACGGGACGGGCTTGCGCATCTGCTCCACGAGCTTCGCCGTCATGTGCTCCGTGATGACCGGCTGGCCGCTCGCGGCCTTGCGGATCGCGGCCACCAGCGCCTCCGCGTCGATGCTCTTGAGCAGGAAGCCACGCGCGCCCTCGCGCATCGCGGCCGTGAGTTCATCGGCGTCTTCGGAAACGGTGAGCATCACGACCGCCGTGTCCGGCAGATCCTCCACCAGCAGCTGCAGCGTTTCGAGCCCCGAGAGACCCGGCATGTTCAGGTCGAGCAGGATGACGTCGGGCAAGTGCTGCTTGGCGCGCTTGACGCCTTCCACGCCATCCGACGCCTCGCCCACCACTTCGAGGTCGGGCTGGCGCTGCAACAGCGCGCTCACGCCCGAGCGAAAGAGCGTGTGATCGTCGATCAGCAGGATGCGTATGGTCATGGGGATCGTTGTGGGTCGTTGCGTTGAGGCGATGTCTTCTGATTCTGATCGTAACGCCGTCAGCCAGCTTCATCGGCCATAGTTACGCGGCCTTGCGGCTCGCGGCGGGCAGCACCAGTTCGACGCGTGCGCCGCGCCCCGGCGCGCTGTCGAGCGTGAGATGGGCGGCGAGGCGTCTCGCGCGCTCGTGCATGATGTGAAAGCCCACGTGCGATTCGCCGCGCGAGGCGATCTCGGCGGGATCATAGCCCACGCCGTCGTCTTCGATCACCAGGCGAAAGTCGCGCCCGTTCACGACGCTCACATGCACGTGCAGCGCCTCCGCGTGCTTGCGCGCGTTCGAGAGCGCCTCCTGCAGCACGAAGAGCACCTGCAATTGCTGGTCGGGCGGCAGCGGCGGCCCGTCTTCGTCGCGATAGTCGAGCGTCAGCTCGGCGTCCGACTGGCGTGTAAAGCGTGCGACGGTGTCCTCCACGGCGAGGCGCAGCTTGCCCGGGCCGAGCTTCGTGCGGAAGTTGAGCAGCAGCTCGCGCACGTCGTCGTAGCTTTCTTCCACGCCGCCCGCGAGAAGCGGCACGATCTCGCGAATCTCGTCGAGGTCGCCCTGCTCTGCCGCGCCATCGAGCAGGTGCACTTGCATCTTCAGGAAGCTCAGGCCTTGGGCGATGCTGTCGTGCAGCCCCTGAGCGACGAGATTGCGCTCCTCGGACACGGCGAGCTGGCGCCCGAGCGCCACGAG
>DATBXG010000514.1:0-19618 GCA_036514415.1 Paraburkholderia sp. | reverse complement strand
GAGCCGCTTCCGCTCGCGCGGCTCGCCCTGCGGCACGAACTCGCGAAGGAGTATGCCGCGTATCTGCCCCAGCTTCCCGACGACCAGTGGAGGCGCGTGCGTGGCGAGCAGGAGATCATCGTGCACTACGAGCCGGACCAGGCGCTCGCCACGCTGCCGGGCCTGCTGGCGGACAGGAAAGACCGCGAGAAGCTGCTCGATCTCGCTGACAAGCTGCTTGCCGACAGGCGCGTCCAGGACACGGAGCCGACCGCTGCCCAGCTTGGCATGCTCGAGAAGATCCGTGCGTCGCTGCCGCTGGAGCGTGCGCCCGCGTCACGGTCTTCGGCAACGAAACAACAGGTCGCGCAAGCACCGTCCGCTCAAGTCACGCCCGGACTCAAGGAGGCATCGTGAATCGTGAGCACGAAAAGTACGATCGGCTGATCGCCATTTGCCGGTCTCTGCCGCCGCTAGCCACCGCGGTGGTGCATCCCTGCGATCGAAGCTCTCTCGAAGGCGCGTTGCAGGCGAAGGAACTCGGCCTGATCGCACCGGTTCTCGTGGGACCGCGTGGACGCATCGAAGACGTTGCGGCAAGCGAGGATCTGGATATCACGGGTTGTGTGATCGAAGATGTGCCGCACAGTCACGCGGCCGCCGCAAGGGCGGTCGAACTGGTGCGCGAGGGGCGGGCCGAAGCGCTGATGAAAGGCAGCCTGCACACCGACGAACTCATGGGCGCCGTGGTGAGCCGCGAAGGGGGCCTGAGAACGGAACGCCGCGTCAGTCACTGCTTCGTCATGGATGTGCCGCGCCACGAGAGTGCGCTGATCATCACGGACGCTGCGATCAACATCGCGCCCACGCTCGCCGAGAAGGCCGACATCCTGCAGAACGCGATCGATCTGGGCCACGCGCTGCGGCTGCCCGAAGTGCGGGTCGCGCTGCTTTCGGCGATGGAGACGGTCAATCCCAAGGTGCCATCGACGATCGAAGCCGCCGCGCTGTGCAAGATGGTGGACCGCGGCCAGATAACCGGCGCGCTGGTCGACGGACCGCTGGCGCTCGACAACGCCATCGATCCCGAAGCCGCACGCATCAAGGGGATCGACTCGCCGGTGGCGGGACGCGCGAACGTGCTCATGGTGCCCGACCTGGAGGCTGGCAACATGCTGGCCAAGAGCCTGTCGTTCCTGGCCGGCGCGGATGCCGCCGGCATCGTGCTCGGCGCGCGGGTGCCGGTCATCCTGACGAGCCGCGCGGACTCCGTCGTCACGCGGCTCGCCTCGTGCGCGGTGGCGTCGCTCGTGGCAGACAAGCGCAGGGAAGATGCGCGATTGATGGGGTAAAGCGATGGCCGACGTCATTCTCGTTCTCAATGCGGGTTCCTCGAGCATCAAGTTCAGCGCTTTCGATGCGCAGTCGGAGGCGCTCACGCTCGTCATGCGCGGGCAGGTCGAAGGGCTGCTTTCGGCGCCGCGTTTCGTCGCGTTCGATGGCAATGGCAAGCAGACCGGCGATAACGACTGGGGCGCGAGCCGGCTCGAACATGAGGAGGCCGTGTCATACATCGGTCAATTTCTGCGCAGCCACCGCGACGGCAACGTTGTCGCTGCCGTCGGGCATCGTGTGGTGCATGGCGGCCAGGCGTACTCGAAGCCCGTGGCCGTGACACCGGCTGTGCTGGACGAACTCGAGAAGCTCACCCCGCTCGCGCCGCTGCACCAGCCTCACAACCTGAAGCCGATTCGTCTCATCGCAGGGCGCAACCCGGGCTTGCCGCAGGTCGCGTGTTTCGACACCGCGTTTCATGCGACGCAGCCGGCGCTCGCCTCTACGTTTGCGCTGCCTGAGGCGTTGACGGAGCAAGGCGTGCGTCGGTACGGCTTCCACGGCCTCTCTTATGAATACATCGCGCGAACGCTGCCGGACGTGGCGCCCGATGCAGCGAAGGGCCGCACTGTCGTCGCCCACCTCGGCAATGGCGCGAGCATGTGCGCGATGGCTGCGGGCCGGAGTGTCGCGAGCACGATGGGCTTCACCGCGCTCGATGGACTGCCGATGGGCACGCGCAGCGGCAACCTCGATCCTGGCGTGCTCCTCTATCTGCTCGATGCGCTGAAGATGGATACGCGCGGCGTCGAGGACCTGCTGTACCGCCGCTCCGGGCTGCTCGGCGTTTCCGGCATCTCGGGCGACATGCGCACGCTGCTGGCGAGCGATGACCCACGGGCGGCGTTCGCCATCGACTTGTACACGTACCGCATCGGACGCGAGCTGGGGTCGCTTGCCGCGGCGCTGCAGGGGCTCGACGCGCTGGTTTTCACAGCGGGCATCGGCGAGCACTCGCCGGAGATCCGGCGGCGGGCCTGCGAACAGGCCCGCTGGTGCGGCGTGGAAATCGACAGCAGTGCGAACGAGTCGGGCGGACCCTGCATCAGCACCGCGTCGAGCAAGGTCGCCGTGTGGGTCATACCGACCAACGAAGAACTCATGATCGCCCGCCACACGCGCGAAGTGGCGGGCATTGCGTGAATCTGCATGATTGCCGAGGGGGAGTCCGATGAACCTGAGCACGCAACATCCGGTCCTGACGGGAAAGAAGGCGCTGGTGACGGGCGTCGCCAACGAACATTCGATTGCATATGGCTGCGCGAAGGCGTTCCATGATCTGGGCGCCGAGCTCGCGATCACCTACGCCGACGAGAAGGCTAAGTCATACGTCGAGCCGTTGGCCAAGGACCTCGAGGCGCCCATTTTCATGCCGCTGAACGTGTCGCAGCAAAGCGAGCTGGAGGCAGTATTCGAGCGCATTGCGAGTGAATGGGGCGAGCTCGACATCCTCGTGCATTCCATCGCGTGGGCGCCGAAGAGCGACCTGCAGGGCGGGCTGCTCAACTGCTCGGCTGAGGGTTTCGCAGCGGCCATGGACATTTCATGCCATTCGTTCGTGCGCATGGCCCGGCTCGCCGCGCCACTGATGAAGAACGGCGGCTCCATGTTCGCGATGAGCTACCACGGCGCGAACAAGGTGGTCCCCAACTACAACGTGATGGGCCCGGTCAAGGCGGCGCTGGAAGCGTGCGCGCGCTACCTGGCATATGAACTGGGTCCGCAGCAGATTCGTGTGCATGCCGTGTCGCCCGGCCCACTGAAAACCCGCGCCGCGTCCGGGCTGAAGGACTTCGATGTGCTGCTGACGCAAGCGGCGGAACGCGCGCCGCTTGGCGAACTCGTCGACATCATGGACGTTGGCTTCACCTGCGCGTTTCTCGCGACACCCTATGCACGGCGATTGTCGGGTGAGACGCTTTACGTGGACGGCGGCGTCCACATCATGGCGTAGAGGCGCACGACGCGTTCGCTCTGGCGCGTGCGCGGGTGCGTTCCTTCGCGCTTCATATCGCGCGCGTTGCCGCGTCGATATGCAATCCGGCTGGCAGCAGTTCGGCGCGGGGAAAGCGTACGAGCGTGAACGCGCGCATGCTGGGCGGATCGCCCGGAACGCGCGCGACACGAAACTCGATTTCGCGGCTCGCCGGAGTGTCGTCGGTCCTGACCACGTTCATCAAATCCAGACGCGGGCAGCGCTTTTCGACATAGATATGGTCCGCCGGATGGGAGAACACGTCGCAGACCCGGTCCAGTTCGAGCTCGATGACTTCCGTCGGGACGCGAAGCGCGGCAAGGTCGCTCGCGTTCTTTTCGATCTGGGCCTGCAACTGCAGCAGTTCTTCCGAATCGGCAGCCGGTGCCGCTGCGACCACGGCGCGCATGCCCACGCCCTGGCGTTCCAGCAACGTCACACGCGCTTCGAGAAGCTCTCGACCTTTCGCGACCAGGTCGCGTCGATCGGCGGCGAGTCTGGCCAGCCCTTCGAGCGCCAGTTGATCGATCAGCCGGCGCGTCATTTCCTCGCGCAGGCCGGCGTCGGTTTTGCCGCAAACGGCGATGCGATGATCGATGAAAGACAGTGTGGTCTGGGTAACGTCGTGGCGCACGGCGTCTCCCTCGAGCGCGACGCCCAGCACGTGGCGCTCGAACATCGCCATCCCGAGCGTCGCGTAGGCTTCCGTCGAGTCCGGATTCTGCGCGAAGTGCGCACGCAATGCTTCCGAACGGCTGAACGCCTTCGGTATGTCGTCGGGCGTCGCGAAGAACGTGCGAATCAACGCATCATGAGCCCAGGCCTCCATGCTGGCCTCGTGGGGCGCGGGCAACAGACCGATCAAATCGTCGATGTGGCCGAGGGAAACGGAAATGGCTTTCCTGAGGCGATCCTTGTAACGCCGTGCGAGCTGCAGACGGGGATTCATCGCGATCGCGCGATCGATCATCTCGTCGAGACGCGCGCTCGCGGCCCGCGTGCCTCCGCTTCTGGAAGCCGCGTTCGAACCGGCGTTTGAACCGGTGCTCGAACCGGTGCTTGAACCGAACAGCCAGCTAAGCAGACCCATTGCAGACCTCGATTGAGCCGTCCCGCTTGCATCAAGTCATAGGCAATCGCGAGCGGGGATAGTCGCTATTTCGCGGGCGCCATGACGTCGCAGCCGCCATGGCCGCCGCTGCCGGTGTTTTTCAGCGTAAGGGTCAGTCGGCTTCCTCTGTTCGCCGTGATGATCTGCCCATAGCTAACCGTGGGAATGAACTGGATATCCGGCGCGACCGCCACAGGGGGATTCCTCGCCCCGTCGACGGTCAGGTCGAGCTCCACGGTGATCGCGTCGATGGCAACGCCCAGATCCTGCTTCCGGCCGGCCTGATCTTTCTTGAAGTTGCACACGCCCTCGAGAACCTGCTCGAGGGCAGTCGGGATATCAACCGGCTTGCCCGGTGGTATCGGCGGCGTGTTGCAGCCAACGATCATGAATGGCAAGGCACCAAGCACCACACTAAGCACCACATGTCGGCAGGCTCGCATCAGGTTCCCCCTGTTGGTCGGGTACGTGTCGCCGGCGCACGCTACGCCATGAGCTGGCGGATAGCTTTGTCGAAGGTTGCCACGTGTGGATGCCCAGTCAATCGGACCTAGGTCCTAGGGGCCATCGAGATGATCTTGTCGGCATGCCGAAGTGGAGCCGACTGCGAGCGAGTCCTTCAGCGGTGATGCTCGACGTTTGAGGCGCGACTCGACAGACTTCATCAAATGATGGAGGGCAAAACGATTGCGCTCGCATCCGCCTCCGGGCGTTCAGTCGCCCATCCCGGCAGTTCGTCACCAATGCGCGCGAGGTGCGAAAATACGCAGGCATGCCCCGTAGCGAGGCGGCGACTCGCCGACCGCATGGGGGTCGTTCTGTCCCTCCTTGCTGAGCCACGCGCCCGAGAATCGAAGGCGGGCGTGTACGCTTGCGTGCAGGATGCCGAATTCCATTGACCGTTCGTGAACCAGCGTATCCGTCCCCCTTTGCCGCCCGAATGGCCCTTTCCGCCGAGTCGCGATGTCACTGGTCGCACCTTCGGCGATCTTGTCGCGCTTCAATATCGCGGCGCCGACGTGTGGCTGTGGAGATGCCGGTGCGGCGGCTACGTGAGCGCCGGGCTGGATGCGGTGGAGGGCGGCCGAACGCGGGATTGCGGCTGCCGTGAGCAGCGTCGTGTGTGGCGGTCCCGGCCGGGCTCAACTGCGCTGCGGGGCGGCGAGGTGTTCGGCCAGCTAACGACGGATCGGTACGCCGGTGACGGCTTGTGGGTGTGCCGATGCGACTGCGGTCGCGAGGTGACGGTGAGCGCCGGGCGCCTGCGATTGGGCCAGGCGCGCTCGTGTGGAGGCTGCTTTGGCGTGTCGTCTAATACACGCCTGGTACGCCCGGTGGACGATGCTTGAAGCGCCGATGCACCCAGTAGTATTGCTCTGGGCACTTCAGTATCTGCGCTTCAAGAAACTCGTTGATTCGACGCGCATCGACGGCGTCACTTTCTGACGGAAAGTTGTCGAGCGGCTCAAAGATCGTGAGCTTATACCCCTGGTAATCCGGCAGCACTTCGGTGACGAATGGCACAACCCGTGCGTTGGCCAGCCGGGCAAGGCGGGAAACCGACGTGAGCGTGCACGCGGGAACGCCAAAGAAAGGCACAAAAACAGAGTTGTGCGTGCCGTGATCCATGTCCGCGGCCAGCATGACCGGTTTGCCTGAACGAAGCAGCGCAACGATCTTCCTGGCGCTCGTTGACCGTTCAATCATCTCCGCGCCAAACCTGCCGCGTTGCCGTTTCGCAAGGTCGCACAGGCGTGCGTTTGACATGCGCGTGTACAGTGACGCGGCGGGCAACTGCGTGGAGTAGAGTATGCAGCCCACCTCGATGCTCACGAAGTGAAAGCCCAGAAAGATGGTCGGTGGGGCGTTCCTGTCTTCCAGATCGATGTGGCTTTCGATGCGCACCCGTTTCAGTAGCGACTCGGCGCTGCCGAACCATTGAATGCCTCGTTCGACATAGCTTCGAATGACGTGGCGAAAGTGGTTTCTCGCAAGATCGTCGTATTCTGCCTCCGACTTGCCCGGAAAGCACAGACGCAGATTGACGAGAACGATGTGCTTCCGGGAGCTTGGAAGCGCGTACAGCATGGCTCCGAGCGCGCTGCCGAGTCTTGCAACGAGGCCATAGGGAAGGATTGCGAAGAGGCGCAGCAGTGCCACGATGGCAACGAAGCCCGATCGCTTCAGGATATTCCCTTGCTTGCGAGCAGCGTCATCCGACAGTCGGATCGTTTTCGACATTGATGAATAGTTGATGGTTGCAGGACGACGTGCCGGGATGGCGGAAAGCGCGAAAACGTCGAGATCGCACCACCATTGTATTGTCTGTGTTCGTGGCGCAGCAATTTCAAACAAGGATCGCACGTACTGCTTTTTGACAGGCTAGCGACCCGGGCGCCATAGGTGTTTCTCCCGGGTGAAGTCAAATGCGCGAGTAACGGATCGTTACAATTCCGGTGACGGGGATGCTGGCATCGGCGCCGCGCCGGCCTTTGGTGACGCCCGGACACATCCGGATTCTGTCCGTTGACGTTTTTTGTTGACTTATCAATAAGGACGTGGGCGGCATGCCCGCAGCGCGCCTGAGGTGAACGGGATCCCGGCCATCAGTCTGAAGGATAGTCGCGGGGGTGGGGTTTTCAACCGGGTTGCCAGCCCCGGCAAGCGGGCGCTACCAATGCAGTTCGAACGCCACGACGTGCGCCATCATCATCGCGATCGCCACCAGCGATACGAGTGCGATCAGCGGATAACATAGTTCTTCAAGTATTGCAGTACTCCGTAATTAACTACAAAACGTGCTACCCAAAAGAAGTCAATCCCACTGGGCCGTGCACGGTGCGCGGCGGCTTACGGTGTTCGCGCTTGCCTGAGAGACCTGAGAGCGGGACATCGCGCCTCCTCGAGTCTGGCAACGCACATCGCCGTCACATCCCTGACGAATCTGTGTGCGCTCACAACAGAGTGCCATGCATCACCGAAAAACAACGCGACGGACCCAGGCATAGACGCTACACGTACTGCGGTCAGGGGAAAGCCGTCGCACCGGTCAGTGGCGTGGGTCCAAGGACAAGAGGTCGTCTCGGCAAACACTATCGAAGCTGCAACAGCGATCTATCGGACGAAAGTCCGATATCCCCTTCGGCTTCGCATGCTTAACCTGATCCAGGAACCCAAACATTGGCGGGCCGTCACGATGGTAACGAGACTCATCACGTTGCCGGGAACGCTCGCTGGCCATATCGCGCACTGCGAATATGCCACGTCACATTGCCCCGATGCCCCGCAGGGGGCGGGGGCGCGCAGTCATGGGAAAGCGAGATGAAAGAGAGCGATGGTATCAATTCAACCGAATGTCGAGAGAACATCCGGCTAAGGGCATTCGAGCTTGCGGAGAGCGGCATCTTCGACGACTGGGAAGCCATCAGGCGCGCGCTCTGTTCACGATTTCACGACACGCACCTGCACGAAATCTTTGCAAGCCCGTTCTGCCGCATCGATATCGACCAGCGCTGCCGGACGGCCCGTACTAGCGGAGCGCGTGCTGGCGCATCTCCCGCGGGAAATGGCAACCGGGAAAACAACAAGCCGCATCTGGCAGTCAGAGCGAAACGGGCGTCATCTCGTCCGATGGGCACTTGCGGGCAAAGGCGACACGACGCCCCGGCGGGGCACACGGAGCCGCAAGGACTTGCCGGGGCGATTGCCGCGCTGCTAGCCGACGACCGGGAGCTGACAGCGCCCCAGATGGCGCAGCAACTCGGCGCCGGGCAGCGCGAGGTGCAACGCGCCTTGCGGGAATTGCTGGCCAGTCACGAGGTGCGCATCGCGCGACGTACTCCGCGTTCCTCTGGTGGTCGCCCGGCGCGCATATTCGCGCTTGGGCTTCCGGTTGAGGGGGGCGCCGATTTAGCGACCAGCGTAGCGTCCTGCTGGCCGAAAGCAGATCCAGTGGTTCTACGCGCCATGGATGCCTTCGCTCGCTGCGGATGACGCAGCGTGCTGCCGTCAAGGTCATCGTTAGGGAGCCGCCTGCATGAGTGACGACTATTTCGCCATCGAGCGGACGGTCGGTCTTGCGGTGGACCAAAAAAGGGACGCGAGCCGCCGTCTCTTTCATATACTGCACATACCGTCGCTCCACGCGGGTATGTAGCGCAACGTCTGCCTTGTCTATCCTGAGTCGAGGCCATATGAGCACTCTCACACCAGCTGGACACGCCGAACCCGAACAGCGCGCGCCAATTCTCAATACCGTCGACCGCGTCTGTGAACTGTGCTTCGGCCTGTTCATGGCACTGACGTTCGTCGGCGCCGTCAAGGCAGTCACCGCGGGCGTAGATGAGGGGTACAAGATGTTCTTCGCAGCGCTCGGCTGCAATCTCGCGTGGGGCCTCGCCGACGCCGTGATGTATCTCGTACGCACGCTCGCCGATCGAGGACAACGCCTGAAACTCGCGACGACCGTGCAGCAGGAGCGGGACCAGGCGCTCGCCGTGCGTGCGCTGCGACACGCATTGCCCGACACGCTGGAAACGCTCGTCGAAGACGCCGATCTCGAGCGGATTCGTGCGCGCCTTGCGGCCGCCACGACGCTGCCACCGCGGGCGAATTTTGTGAGTGCTGACTTCGTCGGCGCGCTGGGCATCTTTGTGCTTGTCGTCCTGGGTACGTTTCCGGTCGCGCTGCCGTTTCTGATCGTCAAGGATGTGACGACGGCACTCATCGCCTCGCGCGTGCTCACACTCGCGATACTCTTCATCGCGGGCTTTGCGCTGGGACGTTACACCGGCGCGGGGGCGATGAAAGCGGGCTTTGTCATGGTCGCGCTCGGTGTTCTGCTGACGATGGCGATCATCAAGCTGGGCGGGTAACTCACTTGCCTGGCGCGTCAGTCTCGTCACAGGACGAACTCGATCACGGACCCGCGCCCGGTCGCACGACCCTGAAAGACGCCACAACCAACCGGGGTGTCAGCCAGTTTGCCGCTGCCCGGTGACATGACTGCGAGGAACGCATCGTTGTCCGCATCGACATCCGCTGCATGGAGGGGACATGACCAACTGGAACGAACGATGGATAAAGGCCGCGCTGATGTGGCTGATCCTGCTGGTGGCGGCTCCAGCCTTCGCGGATAGCGGTCCTGAAGGACCTGCGCCATACAAGCCGGAGGAGATCGAGGCGCTGGTTGCGCCGATCGCGCTCTATCCGGACTCGGTTCTGGCTCAGGTCCTGATGGCGTCCACGTATCCGCTCGAAATCGTCCATGCGGCGCGCTGGGTGAAAGCGCATCCGGATATGAAGGGCGATGCCGCAGTGCAGGCGGTCCAGGATCAGTCCTGGGACACCAGCGTGAAGTCGCTGGTGGCATTCCCCCAGGTCCTGGAGCCGATGTACGACAAGCTGGACTGGACACAGAAGCTCGGTGACGCGTTCCTCGCCCAGCAAAAAGACGTGTTCGCTGCGGTGCAGCGGTTGCGGGCGCGGGCGCAGGAGTCGGGCAACCTGAAGTCGAACGAACAGCAAAACGTGATCGTCGATCAGGCACCCGCCGGTGGCGGGCAGACCATCGTGCGGATCGAGCCTGCCAATCCGCAAGTGATCTATGTGCCCGCCTACGACCCGACCGTCGTGTACGGTGCCTGGAGTTACCCGACCTATCCGCCATACTACTGGCCGCCGTATCCCGCCTACTACCCCGGCTACTATCCAGGTGCGGGCCTCGCCTTCGGCGTCGGCCTTCTTGCTGCTGGTGCGATCTTCGCCGACTGTAATTCGTGCTGGGGCGGCGACGACATCAACATCAACTCCGACAGGGCCAGGAACGTCGATCGCAACTTCGACAGTTCGAAGTTCAAGAACGGAGAGAGGGGCGGCCGCTGGCAACACGATGCAGGCCATCGTCAGGGCGTCGCCTACCGGGACAACGCCACGCGCGACAAGTTCGCCGGCGCGCCCGGGGCCGACAGGCGGTCCCAGTATCGTGGGCGCAGTGCCGATGCCGGCAACCGCATGGCCACGGCCGACCGTCCGGGCGCGGGCAACCGGGCGACGACCGCAGACAGGGGCGGCGCAGGCAATCGTGCATCGGTGGCGGACCGATCCGCGGGCGGCCTGGGCAATCGCAGTTCCCCCGGCAATCGCGCGAGCTACGGCGGCGGCTATGGTGGCGGATACGGAGGCGGGCGCGACGGCGCGTTTTCAGGCGTCGGGGGGAGCGGCAGTGTCTCGCAGCGCAACTTCGACCGGGGCAACCGAAGCATGCAGGGCTCGGGCTTCAACCGGTCTTCGGGCGGCGGCGGCATGCGAGGCGGTGGTGGACGCGGTGGCAGGCGCTGAGGAGCGAACCATGAACCTTCATCGACTGGGTGTGCACAAATTCCTGACGCTGACGTTCGCGAACCTTGCGGTAGCTGTTGCGCTGTCGGTCGCGACGGCGCCCCCGGCGCACGCACAGAAGAACTTCAGCTCGCCAGAGGCCGCGATGAATGCCTTTGGCGACGCCGTCATCAAGGATCGAGAGGACCAGTTGCGCACGCTCTTCGGCAACGACTTTCGCGAGCTGATCCCGCCTTTCGGCGCGCCGGTGCGGGATACATTCATCGCCGAGTGGGCAAAGTCCCACACCATCGAGCCAGGCGAAGCCGGACATGCGCAAATCGTCGTGGGCGACAATGGCTGGACGTTCCCGGTTCCGCTCGTCAAAGGCGAGCAGGGATGGCATTTCGATACGCGGGCCGGTGCAGAAGAGGTGCGCTTGCGGCGCATCGGCCGCAACGAACTGGCCGTCATCCAGGCAATGCTGGCGATCTTCGATGCGCAGCGCGAATACGCGCAGACCAATCACGACGGTGTAGGGGTGCTCGCCTACGCCTCGAAGATGGTAAGTTCGCCCGGCAAGCAAGACGGCCTGTACTGGCCAAGCGCGCCGGACGAGACGGCAAGTCCGCTCGGCGCGGCCTTCGTTGATGCGAGTTCGCGCAACGCGCAGAACGCCGGCTATTACGGGTACCGCTTCAAGCTGCTGGAGTCCCAGGGGCCCAACGCGCCCGGCGGCGCCTATGACTACGTCGTGAAGGGCAAGCTGTTCGGGGGCTTCGCGGTCATCGCCTGGCCCGTCAAGTACGGCGACACAGGCATCAAGACGTTCATGGTGAGCCATTCCGGTCAGGTCTATGAGCGCGACCTCGGGCCGGACAGTGCTGCGAAAGCCCAGGCCACGAAGTGGTTCGATCCCGGGCCGGGCTGGAGCAAGGTGCCCGACAGTGATCGCGAGTAACCCGTTCGCATGCGATGCCAGTCGTTCAATTTTCATCAAGGAGAATCATGAATATCTGCCTGTCGAAGTCGTTCGCGGTGGCTGCCGTGCTCGGTGTTGCCGTCCATGGGGCTTACGCGAAGACCGAAGCCTGCCATCCCGCAACGCAGAAGCAGATCGCCTCACTTTTCGATCGGTGGAACGACTCGCTGAAGACTGGCGACCCGGCGAAGGTCGTGGCGAACTATGCGCCGCGCTCAATCCTGCTGCCGACCGTATCGAACAAGGTGCGTTTGACCGTCGAGGAAAAGGAGGACTACTTCAAACATTTCCTTGAACACAAACCAGTCGGTACGATCGACTTCCGCTTTGTCATGATCGAATGCAACACGGCATTAGACGCGGGACTGTACTCGTTCAAGTACGCGGACGGCACAGTGGTCAAGGCGCGCTATACGTTCACCTACGGGTGGAACGGACACAAATGGCTGATCACCAGCCATCATTCGTCGAAGATGCCGGAAGGCGATTGAACGGCATTCGAAGACGGAAAAATACTTGGCCAAAGCAGAGGGGCGAGACGGCGACTTTGCAGTCCGACCAAGGTCCTGGTCAGCGCCGGGCGCGGCGCTGCTATGCTGGCGCCTGACCTTGCGGGCTTGCCGTGCCGGCGCGCCCATGTGCCGAGCCTCAGCCGGCGTATCGGATTGAACCGCGATGAGCAGGCGATCCGCTCACTGGAGTTGTGTCTGGTTCTGCGTTGCCGTCTTGCTCTGGCGGGCGAATGCCCTGCACGCGCAAGAGCTGGAGCCGCGCACCTATTCTCCTTCGCCCATCGGCACGAACTTCGTCCTCGCAGGCTACGCGCATGTGAGCGGCGACGTGCTCACCGACCCGTCCCTGCCGATAGCGGGTGTCAGCACGCAACTCAACAGCTTCGTGATCGGCTATGTGCGCACGTTCGCGCTGGCAAACCGCACGGCGTCGATAGGCTTCGCGCAGCCTTTCGTGAACGGCAATCTGAGCGGGCTCGTCATTGGCGCGCCCACTGAGGTCCATCGCGGGGGCGTTGGCGACACGCAACTGCGTTTTGCGCTAAACCTGATTGGCAATCCCGCACTTTCCCCGGAGGCGTTTGCACAGGCAAAACCTGTCACTTCGCTCGGCGTGAGCCTGACCGTGCAGGCGCCGACGGGCCAATACGTTCCGTCACATCTCGTCAACATCGGCAACAACCGCTGGGCGTTCAAGCCGGAGATCGGATTGTCGCAACCCTGGGGAGACTGGTTTTTCGAGGCTTCGCTCGGCGTCTGGTGCTTCACGAACAACGAGGACTTTTTCAACGGTCATGTCAGACACCAGGCTCCGCTCACGGTCACCCAGTTGCATGGCGGCTACAGTTTCCGGCCGGGGCTCTGGCTCGCTGTCGATCTCGGCTATGCCCTCGGCGGGGCCACCAGCGTGAACGATGGGCCGGATGGCAGCCGCCAGGCAAATGCACGCGGCGGCGTTACGCTCGCGGTCCCGCTGGGCCACGGCTGGTCTGCCAAGGTCGCTTATTCTCGCGGCTTCGTTACCCGCGCAGCAGGCAACTATCAGATCGTCACGGTCGCGGTTCAATATCGGTGGTTCGATCATTGAATGCCACGGTGAAACCACGGACCCGCGTCGGCGGATAGACGGCAATCGTGCGGCGGAAATTCTGTTTTTCAATAATTCTGTCACGATCGGCGATGCGCAATGGCAGTGCTGACGAGAAGCTGCAGTAAATGCGGATTGCGTTGTTTCGCGAATTCAGAAAGCCTTCGCTTTATCGCAGTGTTGTGCAGCGTTGTCACCCCCTGGCGCAGCATGCCCAACCCGGATCACGACGAACCGCCCTAGCGAGCATGGAAAATCTTCTGACTCTCGCCACAGACCCGGCCGCATGGGCCGCACTTGTGACGCTCGTCACCATGGAAGTGGTGCTCGGGATAGACAACCTTGTCTTCATTTCCATCATCACCAACAAACTGCCACCGACGCAACGCTACAAAGCCCAGCGGATTGGCATCGGGCTCGCCCTCGTGTTGCGTCTTGCCTTGCTCGGCACGGTGGCGTGGATCACGCGCCTGACCCAGCCCGCGCTGTCGCTGTTTGGTCATCCGTTTTCGTGGCGTGACGTTGTTCTGATTAGCGGCGGGCTCTTTCTCGTCTGGAAGGCCACGACGGAGATTCACCACAACGTCATGAGCGATGGGCACGAACCCTCGGATGACGCAGGGCCGGCCGCGCGCACCACGCTGACGCCTCAGGTCGCGATAGGCCAGATCCTGGTGCTCGACCTGGTGTTCTCCATCGACAGCATCGTCACCGCCGTGGGCATGACGAGCCATGTGGCGATCATGTACATTGCCGTGATCGCAGCGGTCGCCGCGATGCTGGTCGCGGCGGCCCCGCTCTCCAGATTCATCGAACACAATCCCACCATCGTCATGCTGGCGCTCAGCTTCCTCCTGGTGATTGGCATGACGCTTATCGCAGAGGGATTCGGCTCGCACGTTCCGAAGGGCTACATTTACGCCGCGATGGCATTTTCGGCATTCGTCGAAGGCATGAACATGCTGGCCCGGCGCGCACGGTTGCACCGTCGCCTCAGGCGGACCGGCTAACAGGAGCCGTCATCGAAACTGCAATTTCGCCCGCTGAGTCATCCAGCGCCGGTATTCCCGGGTGCGTGCCACATCGGCCAGCTGTTGCAGGATCAGCGCTCGCAATGGCGACACTTTCGGATGAGTTCTTTTCCCCAGGCTCAATCTGCGCAACTGAAATTTGACGGCGGCCATGCTGGCCAGAGACGCCAGCGGTTTGTTCTTCCATGTGACCGGAGAGAGCGCCGGTGCGGTGTCTCTGCCCGCACGCCATTCACGAGGCAGATTCGGTTCGATGGCCAGGGCGGTACCGATACCGACCATGTCCACCCCGCTCGTGACGACCTGTTCGGCGACAGTCCGGCGGCGGATGCCGCCAGTGACCATCACGGGCATCCTCGCGATCGTCCGGATGTCGCGGGCGAATTCCACGAAATAGGCTTCGCGGGCCAGGGTGCGGCCGTCACGAGCATCGCCTTGCATGGCCGGGGCTTCATAGCTTCCACCCGACAGCTCGACCAGATCGACGGCAAGATCGTTGAGTCGCTTCACGACGTTCCGGGCGTCATCCGCACTGAAACCACCGCGCTGGAAATCGGCGGAATTCAGCTTGACGGCAACGGCAAACTGGGGAGAAACGACCGCACGAACGGCTTTGACGATCTCCAGCAACAGGCGAGCCCGATTCTCGAGGGAGCCACCCCATTGATCCGTTCTCTGATTGCTGAGTGGCGAAAGAAACTGGCTCACCAGGTAGCCGTGGGCAGCGTGGATCTCTACGCCGGTGAACCCGGCGAGTTCGCCAAGCCGCGCAGTCCGGGCAAAGCGCTGGATCACCTCCTCGATGACTTCGTTCGTCATCGCCTGGGGCGTATCGAAATACTTCGACATCCTGCCCAATGCCAGCGGAACAGCCGAAGGCGCCCACGTTTGCTGTCCGAGATTGGCTGGCATCTGGCGGCCCGGATGATTGATCTGCAGCCAGAATTGCGCGTCTTTTGACCGGCCGATCCGCGCCCAACGCCTGAATGCTTCGAGGTGCTTGTCATTTTCGAGCACCACGCCACCGGGCCCAGTCATCGCGCGGCTGTCGATCATGACGTTACCGGTAATGAGCAGGCCAGCGCCGCCTTCCGCCCACGCCTGATAGAGGCGCATCAGTGGCTCCGACGGAGCGTGGTCTGCGTCTGCCATGTTTTCTTCCATGGCGGCTTTGGCGATGCGGTTCCGGATAGTCGAACCGTTGGGTAATGCCAGCTTGTCGAACACGTTCATGATTCACCCCGTTTGATCGTGGTCCGACTTTAGGGTTAAAGCCAACTTTAATGTCAAGGCCCTTTGCGAGGTTGGATGGCTCCGCGCCTGGACGCTTGACCTTCAAGTTGACTTGAACCTTAAACTGCTGACTGAGGGCTGCATGCGGGGGCTGCATGCGGGCGTATCCTGAGCGCCGGGACAAGGCAGGAGGAGACACGTTGATCCTCAGGTCAAGTGGATGGTCAGGTTCGATCTGACCGGGGAGTCATGGAAACATGAAAATCGGAGAACTTGCGGAGCGCACGGGGCTTGCCGCTTCGCGTATTCGCTTCTACGAAGGCATCGGCCTGCTGAAAGCCGAGCGTCAGCCGAACGGCTATCGCACCTACTCACCTCAAGCGGTGCTGGTGCTCGATCTGATTACGACTGCACAGCAGGCCGGTTTCAGTCTGGACGAGATTCGCATGTTGCTGCCGCTCGACATGGCGCAATGGCAGCACGGCTCGTTGATCGAAGCGCTGCGCGGCAAGGTGCAGGAAATCGAAGCACTGGAAACGCGGCTCGCGCAGAGCAAGGCACACATCGTCGCGCTTCTGGCGGAGATCGAAGCGAAACCCGAAGCAATGGACTGCACTACCAACGCGAAGCGAGTGTTGTCCCGGCTGCGATCGGGCGAATTGAAAGCGCCGGCTCTGGCAACTGCAGACGTGAAGGTGCTTCGTAAAACGAAGCAGCGCGGGCCGGCCAGGCGCGGATAGCGGCGTCGGCACGCTCCTTTATTCCGCGTCTTGCACGGCAGCGCGTCCACCCAGGCGCCCGAGCACCCACCGCCCAAGCAACGCAAGCGGGAAAACGCCCAGCAGGCGATGCGCCGCCCATGCCGCCACGGCGCCGTTCACGGCAATGGCAAGCGACGCCGCCGCAGCAGCCCCGACGCTGCCGCCGAGCGGCGCGAGCACCGCGAGCCCAATCAGAAGAACAGCGACCGAGTAGACGTTGATCCGGTACAGCACGGAAGTGTGAGCGGTCATACCCAGCAGTTCGGGCATGGCGGTGAAGCATGCAGCGGCGATCTGGCCGAGCGCGAGCACGCGCAGCGCGGCCGCGCCGCCGCCAAAGCCCGGCCCGAACAAGCGCAGCAGGTGTTCTGGAATGAGCTGCATGCAAGCGATGGCGGGCAGCGCGAGGCACAGTACGAGACCCGCCGCCTGGGCCGCGCTTTTGTCGAGCCCTCGCCGGTCGTTGCGCGCGAAGAGGCTTGCGAACTTCGGCGCGGCCATGCCGGTCACGCCGCTGATGAGCAGATTGACGACGAGCGCGAGGCGCCAGGCCAGCGCGAAGAGCCCGGTCTCGCGCGAGGACGCGACGATGCCAAGCACGATGGCGGGCGCCGACGTGATGAGCAACTTCGTGAACTCCAGCGTGAAAAGCGGCAAGCCCGCCTTGAGAAAGCGCGGCGGCCCGGCTGGCGGTGCAACGCCGGCGGGCACGATCGGCACGTCAGCGAGAAAGCGCGTGAGCAGAAAGGCACCGGCCAGCGCGGTCAGCGTGAAGCTGATGGCGATCAGCACGAGCGCGCTCGCCACGCTCATGCCGCCCGTGAGTCCGAGCGGGATCGCAACGGCGCAGAAGATCGCCGGCCAGAGCCACGAATAGATCATCTGGCTGGAGCCCACGCGCTGGAGTCCTGCTAGCGCACCCGCGATGGCAGCGCCGAGGTTCTGCGGAATGAACGAGAGCGCGCCGAGCGCTAGCGGCCAGGCGAGTTCGGGCTTCTCCAGCACGTCACGCGCGAAGGCAAAGGCGCCCGCACCAAGCACGATGGAAACCAGCGTGGAGGCGAGCAGCACCAGCCGCAGCGCCCGGCGGATGGCAGGGCGCACGGCGCACGCCTTGCCCGATGCGATGTCCATCGCGATCTGCCGCGTCAGCGCCTGATCGATGCCCAGCCGGCCGAATCCCGCGAGCGCCACCATCGTGCTGAACACGATATAGAAGTTGCCCGTCTGGACCACGCCCAGCATGGCCGCGATCAGCAGATGGAAACCGTAGCGGCTCGGCAGGTCGAGCAGGCGAACGCCGAGGCTCACGAGCGAGCCGCGGATCATCGAGCCGCCGCTGTGCTGCGCCGGGCTCCGGGACGCACCGGCCTCGCGGGGTTCACTCATGCCGCGCCTCGTTCGCCGCGCCGCGCAGCACGAACAGCGTCACGCTTTGCGCGGGCAGGGTCGCGTGCAGCGTGCCGTTCTGGTAGCGCGCGTCGGGCATGCGGAACAACTGGTTGTTCGCGAGCCGCCAGGTTTGCGCCACGCCGCTCCCGGCGAAATGGTCGAGCGAGACGGTGGCGTCCGCCGGGCGATCCAGCTGCTTGTTGATGACGACGAGCGTCATGGCGTGGTCGTCCTCGCGCAAGGCGGCGAATGCGGAGACGGTGTCCGGATCGGGCGCGCTCGCGGTAATGCTGGTCGCGCCGAACGCCGCGCCGTGGTCGTCGTAATTGCGGTAGAGCTTGAACGCCTTGTACACCGGCATCGACGGGTCGAGCGTGCCCCAGCGTGTGGCGAGGTCCAGCCCTTCGCGGCCGAAAATGCCGAGCACGTCGGCCTGGGCGGTGGCGCCGTTCATCAGCGTGTCGCCGCCCCAGTTGTATTCTGTGATGCCGATGGGCGTGCCTGGGTAGTAGTACGAATCGACCCAATGGCGCATCAGTGGGATCAGCGCCACGACGCTGTCGATCCAGGTGGGGTCCCGGTAGTTCGGGTCCCAGAGATCGCGTGTGGAGCGATTGCGCATGAGCGCGATGGCCTGCGAGTTCGTGACGCCCGTTTCGGCGTATTCGCCGCCCTGCGGGTAGAAGTGCAGGCTGAAGACGTCCACCGGGTGGCCCGCCGCCTTCCATTGCGTGAGCAGCCACGGCACATAGGGCATGCCGTGGGTTTCGGCCGCGCGGTCGGGCGCGTGATCGAGGCCATGGTCCACGGCGTACTGCTGGTCGAAGCCGCTATAGAAGTAGCCTTGCCAGCCCCATTCCTCCGGCGCGACGATCTGCGCGTGCGGGTCCGCTGCCTTCACGGCGCGCGAATAGGCGATCACCTTGTCGGCGATTTCGCGCGCATGCGCGCCCGTGGGATGCACGTCGCGGTGAATGAGCTGCCACAGGCTCGGCTCGTTGTCGAGCGCGTAGTAGCGCACGCCCCCCGCGCTCGCGCCGCCGAACTGCTTCACCAGATCCGCTACGCGCGCCTGCTCGTTTTGCGGATCGTCGGGCGTCGAGGCGTCGTTCGCGTCGTTGCCGGCAATCGGCTTGCCGCCCGGCGCCACGCCATTGCCGGCGTCGGCGTGGCCGTCCACGTCGTGGTTCGGCTGCGCGCCGTATTTGGCGATCGAGAAGCTCGCGAGCGTCTCGCGCCCCGGCCCGAGCTTCGCCACTCGGCCCAGCATCGGAATGGTCAGGATGGGCGTGGCGCCCGCGGCCTGGGTGAGCGCCACGAAGCGCTCGCCGAACTGGTCGTTGATATCGATGGGGTTGACCGCGAGGCTCTCGAAATACCAGTCCTTGCCCGCGTTGCGCGCGTCGATGCGCCAGTTGTAGGCCGAGGCGCTGTTGCCGCCCGAGCGGTTGAGCGGCGCGCGCAGGTCCTGCAGCACGGGCGTGGTGCCGAAGTTGATGCCGTAGATGAGCGGGCTGATCGGGTGGCGCCCGGCGGCGGCATCCACGGAAATGGCGACCGGCAGGGGCGTGCCCGAGGCGGCGTCGGTGCAGGCCGCCGCGCCCGACATGAGCAGCGCCCCGACCAGCAGCGTGTGAAGGCCGCGGCGCTTGAAGCGAGTCGAGCGCCTGGCGTGCGCAGGTCGCCTGGGGCGCTCAGGTAGCTTCTGTGGCTCAGGATGCATGAGGCGAGGCATGGTCGATCTGCGAGTCGGCATGTTCGGCGCGGTTGCCGTCCAGGTCTCCCACGCGCCAGACGTAGGCGAAGATCGCGAGTATCACCGAGGTCTCGCCCGGCGTGAGC
>DATBXG010000513.1:0-3533 GCA_036514415.1 Paraburkholderia sp. | reverse complement strand
GTGTTCCAGCTGATCGCACCGGACGGCACGCGTCATTCGCACGAGCACGAGCCGCGCCTCATCAGTGCGGACCTGACCACGATCCGCGAGGCCGCTTTGCAAGGCCTGGGCATCGCGGCAATGCCTGAAATGATGTACGGCGCCGCGCTGCGCACGGGCAAGCTTTCACCGGTGATGCCGGGCTGGACGCTGCCGGTGCCGCAGCTCTATGCGGTATTTCTCTCGCGCCAGGGTATGGTTCCCGCCGTACGCGCCTTCGTCGATTACCTCGTGGAAGTGCTCGACGCCGACAAAAGCTTGCAGCAGGAATGTCCACTGAGAAGCGAAATGCACGGCGAAGGGCAGGGCGCACCGAGCGCACAGGGCAGCGGATTGTCGAACACGAAGCGCGCGAGCAAGATCGAAACCGCGTGAAGCTTTGCGAACATGCACGTGCGTGCGCTTGTATGAAGCATGGTCCTCACGCAGTGGATTTATGCACAACGTACAGCGCCATTTGTTTTTAGTCATTCAAGCGCGGCCGGCCATCGCTACATTCAATGGCCTAACTCTTGTAGGCGCCAGGCGAGAGGAATATATTGAAGTCCTTCTCACCAAGCACCGGTCTTGAGTGGGAATTGATGGCCGCTATCATAGTGGGCCTTCAGGGCCGAAAGCGCAGTCCGTGTTGCCCACGGCAGTCGCATGTGCCGGCGTGAACCGATCGATTGTCGGGGAGTTGCCGCCACCGCCCGAGTGCGCCGCGTGCGCAAGAAAAAAGGCCTTCATCTGACGATGAAGGCCTTTTACTTTGTACAGCTGAATCAAGCGCGCTGCGCTCAGTGACGTGCTCAGTGATGCGCGGGATCGGTGACGAAACCGAGCTTCGTGAGGCCGCCGCCTTGCGCAGCGGACATCACCTGCGCCACCCGTTCGTATTGCACCTTGCGGTCCGCGTTCAGATGCAACTCCGGCTGCGGCGTGCTTTGCGCCGCTGCCGCGATCTTCTGGTTCAGCGCCGCGTCGTCGACCTTCGTGCCGTCCCACAGCACGGTGCCATCTGCTTCGATCGACACGTTGATCTGTGCGGGCTTCGCGTCTTCCTTCTGGCTGCTCGCGTGCGGCAGGTCGATCTTCACTGCGTGACGGATCACAGGAATCGTCACCATGAAAACGATCAGGAGAACCAACATGACGTCGACGAGCGGCGTCATGTTGATTTCGTTCATCAGGCCGTCGTCGTCGTCGTTGGCAAAGGGGCTCATCGCCATGATGCTTGCCTCCGCTCTTAGTGGCTGCGTGCGGCGACACGCAGGCTGCTCGTGTTGCCGTCCAACGCCCGGCCGCGGGCCGTCGACGAGAGGCGCGCGCCCGTCACGAAGAAGGCATGCAGGCCGTGCGCGAAGCGGTTGAGCTTCGTGACGATCGCCTTGTTGGCGCGCGTGAGCGCGTTGTAGCCGAGCACCGCGGGAATCGCGACGAAGAGGCCGAACGCGGTCATGATGAGCGCTTCACCCACGGGGCCGGCCACGGCGTCGATCGAGGTCTGGCCGGTCGCGCCGATCGTTAGCAGTGCGTGATAGATGCCCCACACCGTGCCGAACAGGCCGACGAACGGCGCCGTGCTGCCGATCGAGGCAAGGATGGCGAGTCCGCTTTGCATCTTCGCGACCGAGTCGTCCATCGTGTCCTTCAGGCAGCGCGTGACCCAGTCGGACACGTCCATGCGGTCGTGCAGATGCGGCTGCGTCTGGTGATGGTGATCGGCGGCTTCCTGGCCCGAGAGCGCGAGCGCGAGGAACGGGTTGTCTTCGCGCGTGCCGCTGCCGAGCTTCTTCACGCCGTCGGCGAGATCGTCCGAGTGCCAGAACTGCTGCTCGGCGTTCTTCGTGAGGCGCTTGAGGCGCGCGACGTTCCAGCCCTTCACGACGATCACGCACCACGACAGCACCGACATGATCAACAGCGCGAGCGCGATGCCGCGTGTCACGAAATCCCCTTGCGCCCAGACGTGGGCGATACCGTAGTTCTGCATTCTCGATCCTCTTTATTCAATTCATGAAGGCGTGTGGCTTCAGCCGGTCAATCGTGCAGGCTGAAGTCGAAGGGTTGCGTGTAGGCCGCGCGCACGGCTTCGCCGTTTTCCAGGTACGGCTTGCACGAGCTTTGGCGCATGGCGTCCACGGCGGCGTCGTCGAGGCGGCTGTAGCCGCTCGACTTCTTCAGTTCGATGTTCTCGATCTTGCCCGTGAGGCCGACGACGAAGTGCACGAAGGCCGTGCCCGTTTCGCCGCGGCGGCGCGAGAGCGTCGGGTAGTCGGGTTGCACGATGCGGCAGTCGAGGTGCGAGACGTTCTTCGGCGCCGTGAGCGCCATGGTCGGCCTGGCGTCGGTGGCCGCCGCGGACTGCGCTGCGGGTGCGGGCGCGGCTGGAGCCGGCGGCGTGGGAGCGGCGGGCGCGGGCGATTCGATCGCGTGCTGCGAAGGCGCTTCGGCCACCGGCAGCGGAGTTGGCCTGGGCTTGGGCTGGACCTTGGGCTTCTCGCGCGTCACGTGCGGGAGGGGCAAGGGCCGCGGTGGCGTGGGCGTGGATTGAATCGCGGCCGGCGCGGCCACCGGAGCGGGCTTGAGCAACTCGGCCGTGATGGTCTGCGACTGGAGTGCGACGGGCGTCACGGGTTCGCGCTTCATCAGCACGACGCCAATGAGCGCGGCATGCAGCGCGACCACGATCGTGCTTGCGGTGACGACGCGGCGATTGACGCGAACTGAGGGAGCCGGCAGCGTGCCAGCGATGGTTTGGAAAGCCTGCATGTTAGCGTGGCTGCCATGCGGACGACGGCGCGCCGGCGAACCAGCGCGTCGTGCCGGGCAGCTTTATTTGCGAAAGATCAACAGCGAGATGCACAGCGTCGTAATGAATCCGATCAGCAATTCCATCCTGACCTCCTTTGAGGGTCATGAGCGGTAGCTGGCTGGTCGGGAGACGGGCTTGCTGTCGGCGGCGGTTTGATGTCCGCCGCGCCCGGTGCGGCAACGGCATCTGGCCAAGCGGGCGGACGGGGTGGGCGCGCATCCGTGGCGGGACGCGCGCCATGGCTTCAGGCAGCCTTGCGCTCGTAAAACGTGAGCGGGACGACGTGGGGAACCACCTGGGGAACCACGGCGGGGCTTTGCATCACTCCGCAGCGGCTCGCACAGGCGCCGCTTTGCGCCATCACGTCGCGAACGGATTCTTCGCACTTGCCGCAGCAGGTCGCGACGCCGAGCTCGAACTGCAGCTCGTCGAAAGAATCCATGCCTTCCTGGATGGAGGCGCGGATCGTCCGGTCGGAGACGGATTTGCAAACGCAGACAATCATGATGGACCGCAATAGAGAGAGTTAATGCGAATTATTATCATTATGTTTGATGGCTTTGGCAAGCGCCCAGACAGAATTTTTGTAACAAAACCGGATGCTTAGCAGGGGTTTTGCTTTCCGTCAGAAAAAGGCGGGGGAGGCGGCAGCGCCCTGGTGGCCCGATTGGCGGGGTGCGAAGCGGCTACGGAGGGC
>DATBXG010000512.1:0-4880 GCA_036514415.1 Paraburkholderia sp. | reverse complement strand
GCTGCGCCGCGACCTGCAGGGCAGCGCCGACAGCTTCCCCGACGACGTGGCCGAGCTGCAGCGCTATTTCGCCGCCCCCGTGGAAGGCCAGCGTGTGCGCGCGGTGCCCGGCGCGGGCTTGAACGTGCCGCTCTATATCCTCGGCTCGAGCCTTTATGGCGCCCAGCTCGCGGCGGCCATGGGCTTGCCGTTCGCGTTCGCCTCGCACTTCGCGCCCGACCAGCTGCTCACGGCGCTGCGCCTCTATCGCTCGCAGTTCCGCCCCTCGGCGGTGCTCAGCAGGCCTCATGCGATGGTGGGCGTGAACGTGTTCGGCGCGCCCACCAACGAAGAAGCGCGCTTTCTCTTCACCTCGCTGCAGCAGCAGTTCGTGAACCTGCGCCGCGGCACGCCGGGGCAATTGCCGCCGCCGGTCGCGCAGATCGAAGCGAGCGAGTTCGAACTGGCCGGCGTGTCGCACTCGCTCGCCTGCTCCGTGGTGGGCGATAGCGAGACCGTGCGCGCGGGCCTCGCCTCGGTCATCGAGCAGACCGGCGCGGACGAGCTCATCGTCACCGCGCAGATCTACGACCACGCGGCACGTTTGCGTTCGTTCGAGATGGCGGCGCAGGCGCGCGAGGCATTGAGGGAAACGGCCACGGGACGATAAGGACGGCGATGAGCGGCGCGGCGATTCGCGCGCGCCTGCGCCCGTCCAGCCGAGGCGCGGGGCGTCGCGCCCGGCGCCCGCCCCGCATTCAGGTGCGCACTCAATGCGAAGCGTTCAGCGCGTCGAGCCCCTGAAGCAGCGCGTCGTGAAAGGCCTGCGGATCCTGCATCTGCGGCGCATGGCCGAGATCGGCGAACTCCACGAGCGTCGCGCGAGGAATGGCACGCTGCGCGGCCTTCGCCAGCGCTGGATAGTGGCCGAGCTGCGCGCGCACCTCGGGCGGGGCGAAGTCCTTGCCGATCGCGGTCGTGTCCTTGTCGCCGATGAGCAGCAGTGTCGGCATCTGCAACTGGCCGAACTCGTAGACCACCGGCTGCGTGTAGATCATGTCGTAGAGCAGCGCCGAGTCCCACGCCACCTGGGCCTTGCCCGGCCCGCGATACATGCCCGCCAGCATCTGCACCCAAGGCTCGTACGCCGGCCGCCACTGGCCCGCGTAATAGGTGGCCTGCTCGTAGCGGCGAATGCCGTCGGCGCTCGTCTTCAATTCTCGCGCGTACCAGTCGTCCACGGATATCGGGGGCACGCCCTTCGCCTTCCAGTCTTCGAGACCGATCGGATTCACGAGCACGAGCTGCTCGGTTTCATGCGGATACATGAGCGCATAGCGCACCGCGAGCATGCCGCCCGTCGAATGGCCGATGATCGTCGCGTTGTGCAGGCCGAGCGCCGCGAGCAGCGCGTGCGTGTTGCGCGCGAGCTGCTGGAAGCTGAACTGGTACGCAGCCGGCTTGCTCGACTTGCAAAAGCCGATCTGGTCCGGCGCGATCACGCGGTAGCCCGCGGCGTGCAGTTCGCGGATGGTGGCGTCCCAGGTCGCCCCGCAGAAATTCTTGCCGTGCAGCAGCACCGCGGTGCGCCCGTTGGGTTTCGCGGGCTGCACGTCCATGTAGGCCATATGCAGCGTCTGCCCTTGCGAAACGAACGCGAAGTCATGCACGGGATGCGGATATTCGAAGCCCTGCAGTTGCGGGCCATACGCGGGTCCATCGGGCGTTTCCATCGGGCCCTGAGGTGCCGACGCGGCAGACGGCGCTGCCCCGCTCGCGACAGGATCGGCGGCGAACGCGGCGTGACAGAGCGCGGCCGCACCGAGCGCGGCGAGGCAAGGGGCGAAACGGGCAAGCGTGCGGTTCAGGGTGGCTCTCATCGTCTGTGGGGCGGGCGAAAAGGTCGGGCGGCAAACTGGACGGAGGGGCCGGCGCGATTGCGCTGGTGCAGCCAGCGATTCTAGCGGCCCCGCGCCGCGACTGGCGCTTTGCGCGCCCGCCTAACGCGCGCGGCACGCCGCTTGCGCTTCACAAGCGCCTCGCACGAAGGCGGCGCGCGCGGACCGCGTACAGGCGATTCGCGCTGCGCCGCAATCGGTGCTAGAACAGTCAATGCAGGATGCGCAAGACCTCTGCGACGAGCGCCACGTTCATTGCAACGCACAACGGACGCGCGATGCGCGCACCGCGCGCTCGCCACCGCTTTGGCCACCGCTTTGGCCACATGACTGACGCGACAGGCACAAAAGAGAACGACCGCACGGGCCCAGGCAGAACAAGGCGGGCCGCGGCGGCGCACCGGGGGGCACAACAAGGAGACGTTCATGGAAACTCCGGCAAGCCTCAACGATCTGCAACGCACCACGCTCGCCATCGTGCTCGCGGGCGGCCGCGGCACGCGCCTCGGGCCGCTCACCAACAAGCGCGTGAAGCCGGCCGTGTACTTCGGCGGCAAGTACCGCATCATCGACTTCGCGCTTTCGAACTGCCTGAATTCGGGCATCCGCCGCATTGCCGTCGTCACGCAGTACAAGGCGCACTCGCTGTTGCGCCACCTGCAGCGCGGCTGGGGTTTCCTGCGCGGCGAGTTCAACGAGTTCCTCGACCTGTGGCCCGCGCAGCAGCGCGTGGAAGGCGCGCACTGGTATCGCGGCACGGCAGACGCCGTCTACCAGAACATCGACATCATCCGCTCGATCCGTCCGAAGTACGTGGTGGTGCTGGCCGGCGACCACATCTACAAGATGGACTACACGCGCATGATCGCCGACCACGCCGCGAGCGGCGCCGACTGCACGGTGGGCTGCATCGAGGTGCCGCGCATGGACGCGCGCGCGTTCGGCGTGATGGCCGTGGACGAGGCGCGCCGCGTGACCGGCTTCGTCGAAAAACCCGACGACCCGCCCGCCATGCCCGGCCGCCCCGACATTGCGCTCGCGAGCATGGGCATCTATGTGTTCGACACGAACTACCTCGTCCATCTGCTCGAAGAGAACATCGAGCGCTCGGCCACCGATCACGACTTCGGCAAGGACATCATTCCGCGCGTCGTGAGCGACGGACACGCGATCGCGCATCCGTTCAGCATGTCCTGCGTGTCGTCGGATCCGGCGGCGGAGCCCTACTGGCGCGACGTGGGCACCGTCGACGCCTACTGGTCCGCCAACCTCGACCTCGCCTCGACGATCCCCGCGCTCGACCTCTACGACCGCAACTGGCCGATCTGGACCTACCAGGAGCAGTTGCCGCCCGCCAAGTTCGTGCGCGACCTCAACGGCCTGCAAGGCTCGGGCACGAACCTGATCGTGTGTGGCGGCAGCGTGATCTCGGGTTCGCAGATCTCGCGCGCGGTGCTCTCCTCGAATGTCGTCGTGCAGTCGTTTTGCAACATTGCCGAGGCAGTCTTGTTGCCGCAGGTGACAGTGGGCACGAGCTGCCGGCTGCGCAAGGTCGTGGTGGACCGGGGCTGCACGATTCCCGACGGCACCGTGATCGGCGAAGACCCCGCGCGCGACGGCGAACGCTTCTATCGCACCGAAAGCGGTGTCGTGCTGGTCACGAGCGAGGCGGTGGCGAAATTGCCTCGCTAGTTGCCTGCCTGGTTGCTTGCCTGCTTGCCCACCGGGTGGCCCGGCCGAAGCCGGGCCACCCTTGCCGATCCTGTGAAACCCCGATCACCGAGAGGACTGACTCCCGATGACCATCCGCGTCCTGCACGTAGCGAGCGAGCTGTACCCGCTCCTGAAGACCGGCGGCCTCGCCGACGTCACCGCCGCCCTGCCCGCCGCGCTGATCGAACAGGGCGCCGACGCGCGCCTCCTGCTGCCGGGCTTCGCGCCCGTGGCGGCGGGCCTCGCCGACCTGCGCCCCGTCGCGCGCCTTGCGCGCACGTTCGGCACGCCCGAGGCGACGCTGGAACTCGGCCGCCTGCCCGGCAGCGAGCTCGCCGTCTACATGATCCGCGCCGACGCCTTCTACGCGCGCCCCGGCAACCCCTATCTCGACGCCGAACACGTGCCCTACGGCGACAACGCGCAACGTTTCGCGCTGCTCGGCTGGACAGCCGCGCAACTCGCGCTGCACCTCGACCCCGACTGGGCGCCCGCCATCGTGCAGGCGCACGATTGGCACGCGGGGCTCGCGCCGGCCTATCTACGCGCGGCGGCGCATGAACGCGGCACGAGCGTGGCGCCCGGCGGCGCGCGCTCGATCTTCACGATTCACAACCTCGCTTACCAGGGCATCTTCCCCGCGCAACAGTTCGACTCCCTCGGCCTGCCGCGCGACTTCTTCGACATGCATGGCGTGGAGTTCTACGGCCAGCTTTCGTTTCTGAAAGCCGGCCTCTATTTCGCGGACAAGATCACGACGGTGAGCCCGACCTACGCGCGCGAGATTCAAACGGTCGCCCAGGGCGGTGGCCTCGAGGCGCTGCTGCGCGGACGCACGCACGACCTCGTAGGCATTCTCAATGGCGTGGACTACGCCGTCTGGAATCCGTCGAGCGACGCGGCCATCGCCACGCACTATTCGGCCACGCGCCAGAGCGGCAAAATGCGTTGCAAGGCGGCGCTGCAGGCGCGCCTGAAGCTCGCGCAGAAGCACGACGCCCCAGTGTTCGGTGTGGTGAGCCGGCTCACCGAGCAAAAGGGCCTCGACCTGCTGCTCGCGGCGCTGCCCGAGATCGTCTCGCGCGGCGGGCAGCTCGTCGTGCTCGGCACTGGCGACGCCAGCCTCGAACAGGGCTACGCGCGCGCCGCGCACCAGCATCCCGAATCGGTGGCCGTGGAGCTGGGCTTCGACGAGACGCTCGCGCACGAGATCGTCGCGGGCGCCGACGTGATGATGGTCCCCTCGCGCTTCGAGCCCTGCGGCCTCACGCAGCTCTATGCGCTTGCGTA
>DATBXG010000511.1:0-4415 GCA_036514415.1 Paraburkholderia sp. | reverse complement strand
CGCCGCCGCGCGCGGCATTCCCGTTGCCGAAACTCAGGCCGGCAAGGGCTCGCTCGCCTGGGACGATCCGCTCAACGTGGGCGCGCTCGGCGTGACGGGCTCGCCCGCTGCCAACGAGCTCGCGCGCGACGCCGATTGCGTGCTCGCCGTGGGCACGCGCTTGCAGGACTTCACGACCGGCTCGAACTCGCTCTTCGCCAACGCGCATGTGATCGGCGTGAACGCCAACGGCTTCGACGCGCTCAAGCACCACGGCCTCGCCGTGCAGGCCGACGCGCGCCAGGCGCTCGCCGCGCTCAACGACGAGCTGATCAACTGGCGCGCCGACGCGAACTGGACCGCCCGCGCCCAGCGCCTCGCCAATGAATGGCGCGCGAACGTCGAACGTCTCACGCATGCACCCCAGGAACGCAACAGCCTGCCCTACGACGCCGACGTGATCGGCGCCGTGCAACGCTCGTCGAGCCGTTCGTACACCGAAGATATCGTCGTCTGCGCGGCCGGCACGCTGCCTGCCGAACTGCACAAGCTGTGGCGCGCGGGCCAGCCCGGCGCCTATCACGTCGAATACGGCTACTCGTGCATGGGCTACGAGATCGCGGGCGGCCTGGGCGCGAAGCTCGCCCGGCCCGATCGCGAAGTCATCGTCATGGTGGGCGACGGCAGCTATCTGATGATGAACAGCGAGATCGCCACCTCGGTCATGCTGGGCGCGAAACTCATCATCGTCGTGCTCGACAACCGCGGCTATGGCTGCATCAACCGCCTGCAGCAGGCCTGCGGCGGCGCGCCGTTCAACAACCTGTTCGACGACTGTGCCCAAGGGCCGCTCGGCGCGCCGCGCATCGACTTCGCCTCGCATGCGCGCTCGCTCGGCGCGCAGGCCGAACATGTGGCGAACGTCGCGGAACTCGAAGCGGCGCTGCAACGCGCGCGCGCCTCGTCGCGCACTTACGTGGTCTGCATCGACACCGACCCCGCGCGCACCACCGAGGAAGGCGGCTGGTGGTGGGAAGTCGCGGTGCCCGAGGTGTCCACGCGCGCAGCCGTGCGCGAGGCACGCTCGCGTTATGAAGAACATGTCGCAGAGCGCGGCGGACGCACGCAAGCGAGAGACGACGCCCCCGCCGGCAGCGACGAGCCCGACAACGCATGACGCAGCTGACGACAGAGACATCGAGGAGCGCACATGAGCGCATTTGAAGTAAGTATCGGCATCAACCCGTTGTCGTGGATGAACGACGACCTGCCTTCGCTCGGCGGCGAAACGCCGCTCGCTCAGGCGCTGACCGAAGGCCGCGAGATCGGCTACGAGGGCTTCGAGCTCGGCAACAAGTTTCCGCGCGAGCCCCAGGCGCTCAAGGCGCTGCTCGCGCAATACGATCTGTCGCTCGTCTCCGGCTGGTACTCGGGCATGCTCGCACGGCGCAGCGTGGAGGAAGAGATCGCGGCCGTGGAAAAGCATCTGGACCTGCTCGCGCAGAACGGCGCAACCGTGATGGTCTACGGCGAAGTCGCCGATTCGATCCAGGGCGCGCCGCGGCCGCTCTATCAACGGCCGCGCTTTTTCAGCGACAAACAGTGGGACGACTACGCCGCGCGCGTGGACGCCTTCGCGCGCCACACGCTCTCGCGCGGCGTGCGCCTCGCGTATCACCATCACATGGGCGCCTATGTTGAAACGGCCGCCGATGTCGACAAGCTCATGGCGCGCACGAGCGACGCCGTGGGGCTGCTGTTCGACGCCGGTCACATGACGTTTGCGGGCGGCGATCCAGTTGCCGAGCTCGACAAGCACATTGCGCGCGTGTGCCACGTCCACTGCAAGGACGTGCGCCCCGCCGTCATGAAGCTCGCGCGCAACCGCAACTGGAGCTTTCTCGACGCCGTGCTCGCGGGCGCGTTCACCGTGCCCGGCGACGGCGCCGTCGATTTCCCCGCGATCATCGCGTGCCTGAAACGCCACGGCTACCGCGGCTGGCTCGTCGTCGAAGCCGAGCAGGACCCGGTGATCGCGCCGTCATACGAGTATGCGCAAAAGGGTTACCGCACACTGCGCACGCTCGTCGATGCTACGGACACCCAATCGAAGGAGGCAGCATGACTCTGCTGGTCAAGGCCTCGCGCGAAGGCCAGACGATCGCGCGCGTCACGCCCGACACCGCGGGCTGGCGCTATGTCGGTTTCGCAGCCTATCGGCTCGGGGCGGACGAAGTCGTCTACGTATCCGAGCCCGATCGCGAAAGCTGCATCGTCGTGCTCTCGGGCGCGGTGGACATCGAGGCCAGCGGCGAGCGCTGGTCGAGCCTCGGCTCGCGCGACAGCGTATTCGAAGATGCCGCGCCTTACGCGCTCTACGTGCCGCCCGGCGTGAAGGCCACGGTGCGCGCGACGCGTGAAGCCGAAGTGGGTGTGGCGAGCGCGCCGGCCAAAGGCACACTGCCCATCCGCCTGCTCGAGCCCGCGCAGATGAGGCGCTCCACACGCGGCAAGAACGCGAATACGCGCTACGTATGCGATATCCTGCCGCAAGACGCGCCTGCGGAATCGCTGCTCGTGGTCGAGGTGCGCACGCCGTCGGGTCACTCGTCGAGCTACCCGCCGCACAAGCACGACGCCGACCGTCTGCCGCACGAAAGCGCGCTCGAAGAAACCTACTATCACCGGCTCAACCCGCAGCAGGGCTTCGCCTTCCAGCGCGTGTACACCGACGCGCGCGATCTGGACGAAACGATGGCCGTGGAAGATCACGACGTGGTCATGGTGCCGCGCGGCTATCACCCGGTGGTCGTGCCTTATGGCTACGACTCGTACTACCTGAACGTGATGGCGGGCCCGACGCGCGAATGGCACTTCCATAACGACCCCGCTCACGAGTGGATCATCGAGCGCGACGCGAAGTGATGGGCGCACAAAAAAACGCCGCGTTGTAAAGACAACGCGGCGTTTTTCGTTGCATCAGCAACCAGCGACGACCAGCGGCCGTCATCAGGCCAGCTGGAATTTCCCCACGAGCCGCTTGAGCACCTTCGCCTGATCGTCGAGCGACTGCGCCGCCGCCGTGGCCTCTTCCACGAGCGCCGCGTTCTGCTGCGTGCCGGCGTCCATCTGCGAGACCGCGCGGCCGATCTCCTCGATGCCCGAGCGCTGCTCGCGCGAAGCCGCCGAAATCTCGCCGATGATGTCGTTCACGCGCTGCACGGCCTTCACGACTTCGTCCATCGTCGAGCCTGCGTCCTGCGCCAGCGTCGAACCGTTGGCGACGCGCTCGACCGAAGCGTCGATGAGCGTCTTGATCTCCTTGGCCGCCGCCGCGCTGCGCTGCGCGAGGCTGCGCACCTCGCCCGCCACCACCGCGAAGCCGCGACCGTCCTCGCCCGCGCGCGCCGCTTCGACGGCGGCGTTGAGCGCGAGAATGTTGGTCTGGAACGCAATCCCCTCGATCACGCCAATGATGTCCGCAATGCTCTTCGCGCTGTCGTTGATCTCCTGCATCGTCGCGACCACGCGCCCCACGACCGAGCCGCCCTTCTCCGCGATGGCCGAGGCGTTGCCCGCGAGCGTGCTGGCCTGTTCGGCGTTCTCGGCGTTCAGGCGCACCGTCGACGTGAGCTGCTCCATGCTGCTCGCCGTGCGCTCGAGCGCCATCGCCTGCTCTTCGGTGCGGCGCGAGAGATCGAGATTGCCGGTGGTGATTTCGCCCGATGCCGAAGCGATCGCCTCGGCGCTCGCGGCGATCTCGGCCACCGTCGTCGAGAGGCCTTGCTGCATGTCACGCAGCGCGCCCAGCATGCTCGACGCGTCGCGCGCGTGAACCGCCACGGGCTGCGCGAGATCGCCGGCCGCGATGCGCGCCGCGATGGCCTTGGCATGCGCGGGCTCCCCGCCCAGTTGCCGCGCGATGCGGCGCACGACCCACTCGCTCACGAAGAACGCGAGCACGAACATGGCCACGGTCGCGACCGCCATCATCACGAACGACGAGTTGAAGATGAACCCGGCTTTCTCGATGGTCGCCTTGGCGGCCGTGCCGCGTTGCGCGACGAGGTCGTTGACGAGCGTTTCGAGCTTGCCGGTCTCCACGAGCAGCGACACGTCCTGGGTGCCCACCTGCCAGTTCATCTGCGAGAGATCGAGCGGCTGCTGCTTCACGAGCGTCACGAAGTCGCGCAGATGGCCGCTCCACGCCGTGGTCGCGTCCGCGAGCTTCTTTTGCAGCGCCAGCGCGTCGCCGCCCTGCTCCTGCGCGTATTGCTGAAGCTGGCTCATGCCGCGCTCGAGCGCGCCGAGATCCTTGTCGATGTCCTGGCCCAGTTCGTCGCGCTCGCGCGCCGTGGTCGCGGTGAGCAGCATCTTCTGCGCGCGGCTCGCGCGCAGCACGTGGCCGCGCGCTTCTTCCGCAGCGCGGCTCGCGA
>DATBXG010000510.1:0-9511 GCA_036514415.1 Paraburkholderia sp. | reverse complement strand
CCGCCGAGCCGAATGCACCGGCCGCGCCGTTCACCACCACGGTTTCGCCCGCGGCCAGGCGGCCGCGCCGCAAGCCGCCGAACGGCACCACGAGCTTGCCGAGCGCGGCGAGCTGCGCCGACGGGATGTGATCGAGACCGTCGAGCGGGAACACCGTCGAGGCCGGAAATTCGACCGCTTCACGCAGCGTGCCGTGCGGGAAATCGGCGAGCATCGGCGCGCTGTCCGGGCTGATCGCGGTGAGCCCCAGCAGCGCCTGGGCGGGCTCGCGCAGCGCTTCATCGGCCACCCAGTAGGGGCTCAACGCCACGCGCTGACCCTCGCGATACCCGTACACGCCCTCGCCGACAGCCAGCACGCGGCCAACGCCGTTGGTCCCCGGCGAAAACGGCCCCGGCGGGTAGCCGTAGGGCAGCTTGCCTTGCACATACTGGCGCGTATAGCTCAAGAGCGGCACGGCCTCCACGCCCACCAGCACCGCGCCTCGGCGCGCAACGGGTTGCGGCACGTCGCGCAGCGCGAGCGGCTCGCCGGGTTGATCGAGCATCCAGCCTTTCATGACATCTCCTTTGTCCTGTGCGTTGGGATTGGCATGTTTCGTCGACGGATTGAACTCTAGGCGAGCCGGACGTATTCTTGAAATCAATCCCATGCATTGCACCCATCACCGTGATCGATCTCTCCGGCATCGACCTGAACCTGCTCGTGTCGCTCGACGCCCTGCTCGCCGAGTCGAACGTGACGCGCGCCGCCGCGCGCCTGAACCTCACGCAGCCGGCCGTTTCAGCCCAGCTGGCGCGGCTGCGCCACCTCTTCGACGACCCGCTGCTCATTCCCGCCGCCAACGGGCGCGGCATGACGCCCACGGCGCGCGCGCTCGAACTGATGGAACCGCTGCACGCGGCGCTCAAGACGCTCGAAACAGTGGTGCGCCGCGAACCCGGCTTCGATCCGCTCACCGGCACGCGGCGCTTCGTCGTCGCCGCGAGCGACCAGTGCGTGGCGGTGCTCGGCCTGCCGCTGATGATCGAGTGGGCGCGGCTGGCCGGGCCGGGGCTGCAGCTCGCGTTCATCGCCATTGAATCAGGCGCGCTCGCGGAGCGCTTCGAGCGCGGCGAAATCGATTTGCTGCTCGGCTCCGCGCAGCAGGTGCCGCCGACGCTCAAGGCAAGAAAGCTCTACGACGAACGCTTCGTTGCAGCCCAGCGCAAAGGGCACCCGCGCGGCACCGCCGCGTTCGACCTCGACAGCTACTGCGCGCTGGAACATGTGCTCGTTTCGACCACCGGCGGAAGCTTCTTCGGCTTCATGGACGAGCATCTCGAAGCGCTCGGCCGCCGCCGCCGCGTGGCGCACTCAGTGCAGCACTTCACGCTCGTGCCCGAAGTGCTCGCGCGCACCGACTACGTGGCGACGCTGCCGTACCGGCTCATCGCGCGCTATCAGGACCGCGTGGACCTGTTCGAGCTGCCCTTCGAGGCGCGCGGCTTTTCGATGCATGCGGCATGGCATCCACGCAATCACGCCGATCCAGCGCTCGTCTGGCTGCGCGAGACCGTGGCTGCGCTAACGCCCGGCGATATCGTTAGCGATCCTCTTCATTGACCGCCGGGCGAGATTCATCAGTCGATTGAATCGGCGAACGGGCTACATGCGCGCCGCCTATACTGCATGAGCGTCGCCCTTCCCTCGTCGTTTCCTGCTTGCCCGCTGCCTTGCGAAGCCATGCTGACCTTAGACGAAATCCGCGCGGTCCCGCTTTTCTCCTCGCTCCCCGAAGCCGAACTCGAGCGCCTCGCCAATTCCTCTGCGGACTTGCACCTGTGCCCCGGCGAATACGCCGTGCACGAAGGCGGCGAGCGCGCGCTCTACGCCGTGCTGTCCGGCAAGATGGAGGTCGTCAAGCTGTTCGACGGCGTCGAGCGCACGCTTGGGTGGCGCATGCCCGGCACGATCTTCGGCGAGGTGCCGCTCGCGCTGAGTTCGCCGTTTCCCGGCGCCTATCGTGCGGCCGTTCCCTCGCGCGTCATGCGCGTGGACGCGCAGCACTACTACGCGCTCGCCGCCGCCTCCTCCGAAGTCGCCACCCGCATGGGCGCGCTCGCGCGCGAACGCATAGGCGGCTTGCAGGGCCTTTCCGCGGAAGCGCCGCAAACGCGCGTCACCCTCGTGGGCGCGCGCTGGGACCCGGCTTGCGCAAATCTGCGTCAGTTCCTCGCGCGCAACCAGATCAGCTGCGAGTGGCTGACACCCGACGCACCCGAACTCAACACCCGCTGGAGCGGCCCCTGCCCCGAGGAGCGGGACTGCCCCACTTTGCGCCTCGCCGATGGCACGCTGCTGAGCCGCCCTGCCACGCGCGAGCTTGCCGAACGTCTCGGGCTGCAGACCAAACCGCTTTTGGAGGAATACGACACGCTGATCATCGGCGGCGGGCCAGCCGGGCTTGCGGCCGCCGTCTATGGCGCATCAGAAGGACTCCGTACCATTGTGGTCGAGCGCGAAGCGCCTGGCGGCCAGGCCGGCACCTCGTCGCGCATCGAGAACTATCTGGGCTTTCCAGGCGGCATATCCGGCGACGAGCTGGCGAGCCGCGCGTTGCAACAGGCCAGACGGCTTGGCGCCGAGATCCTCGTCACGCGGGCCGTCGATCGCGTGGATACCGCAGCGCGCGAAGTCCACCTCGACGGCGGCGACGTGGTGTGCGCACGCACGCTCATACTCGCGACGGGCGTGACGTGGCGGCGCCTCGCGATCGAAGGCTTCGACCGCTTCATCGGCAAGGGCATCTATTACGGCGCGGCGCGCAGCGAAGCAAGCGGCACGCATGGACTCGACGTGCATCTGATCGGCGGCGGCAATTCATCGGGGCAAGCCGCACTGTACTTCGCGAATCATGCACGCGCCGTTACGCTCCTCGTACGCGGCGACTCGCTCGAAAACAAGATGTCGCGCTATCTGGTCGAGCAGCTCGCCGGAAAGACGAATGTGCGCGTCGAACTGAATGCCGAAGTGGTCGGCGTGCAAGGCGACACGCACCTCACCGCCATCGACGTTCGCGACACGGCGAACGAGAGCTTGAGCCGCCGCGAGTGCGGCGGCCTGTTCGTCTTCATCGGCGCGGACGCGGAAACGGGCTGGCTACCGCCGGAAATCGCCTGCGACAAGCGCGGCTACGTGCTGACCGGCGACGATAACGTAAAGGCCGGACGCTGGTCGCATCGGCGCGACCCTTATCTGCTCGAAACCAGCGTGCCCGGCATCTTCGCCTGCGGCGACGTGCGGCTGAGCCCGGTGAAACGCGTGGCCTCGGCCGTTGGCGAAGGCAGCATGGCCATCGCCTTCGTGCATCGATATCTTCAGGAAGAGTGCGCGTAGCCTTTTCAAGGAACGGCATCGCGCGCGCCGATCGCGCCTCGCCCGTACGGTCTCGCCGCCGATGACGTTACCGTGCAGGACGGTTTGGTCGTGAGCCGCAGCGACAACACGCGCCGCGACCCGGCCGCCGCCGTCATCGCGCGCGCGGGCGGCCAGCCGATCGAGGCGCAGGTCACAGCGAAGCCGGGCGCGTGCGCGATCTGCCGATCACGCTCGACAAGGTCGTTCCGCAGATGAATTCGCTTGCATGATCTGCACTGAGCGGCCTGGACCTGCACTCGCACAGTGCATGAACGGTCGGCTAATGCAGGACGATTGGCGCGTGCGGGGCTTGCCTCACGCGCGCTTGCGCCGCACAATCACTGTTCACCCTCTTCGCGGGCGTTCCACACCCATGGCCTATGCGTCGTTCGCCACCGGCGTGTTGCTCGCCGCCGGCACCGGTTCGCGCTTCGATCCCAACGGTCTGCGCAACAAGCTCCTCGCTCCCCTTCCAGAAGGCACGTGTGTTGCCCGCGAATCCGCGCAGCGGCTGTTGCGTGTCGTGCCCAAAGTCATCGCGGTGGTGCGCCCCGGCGCGGAAACGCTCGCGCACGTGCTCAACGACGCGGGTTGCGATGTGGTGTTCGCGCCGGAAGCCGCGCGCGGCATGGGCGCAAGTCTTGCTGCAGGTGTGGAAGCCGATCATGAAGCGGAAAGCTGGATCGTCGCGCTGGCCGACATGCCGTGCATTTCAATCGAATCGATCGAAGCCGTGGCGCGTTCGCTGGACAGCGGAGCACCGCTCGTCGCGCCGTTCTATCGCGGGCAGCGCGGGCATCCGGTGGGCTTCGGCTTCGCGCATCGGGCGGCGCTCGTCGCGCTGGACGGCGACGCAGGTGCACGCGCGCTGCTGACCTCGCACCCGCTCACACGCGTCGAAGTGGACGACCCCGGCATTCTGCGCGACATCGATACGCCGGCCGACCTGAACGGGCTTTGATTCCCGGGCACATAAGCGCTGCGATGCTTCGATCGCGAGTGCTCGATGCGTGCAGGCAGGCGCGAGCCGCTTCAATCAGAGGCAAGCGCATATGAATGGAACACGCTTGAAATTGCGCCTGGAAATCGCCGGCCCGATTGTCCGCCAGGCATGACATCGATCGCCTACGCTATAAGATGACGCGCACAACGCGGCCATACGCTTTTAGCGCAAGAGGACCTCGCGATGATCTGTTCGCATACGACTCCGCTTCCCGATCCGCTCGCCGATCCGACGCGGGACCCCGAACGCGACCCGCTCACCCCGCCGGCGCCGGGACATCATACCGACGAGCCGCAGCAGCCCGAGGGGCCGCCGGACAAGGACCCCGTGTGATTGCCCGCCCGGCCCCCACGACCGGGTGTCGCATCCCACGCTAGTAGCGGCGCTTGCCAGGGCAGTGCACGAGTGCCGCGGTTCTTCTTACGCGCCTCATCCCCTTCCATCCCCAAATTCACGCCTTTCGACAAGCTTGCGTCATCGACGGTCGATCCGTAGAATGCAAACGATTCCTATTTGCAATATTACCTAAGACCGCCGTGAAGCCAATCGTGATCGCGTTCGCCGCCGCAGACGGGCCGGCGCGCCGGGATTTCGCATGAGACCGCTGCTGGTGCGCCTGCACCGCTGGTTCGGTCTCGGCACCGCAGCCTTCCTGTTCCTCGCCGGACTCACCGGCGCGGTGATCGCATGGGACCACGAGCTCGACGCGCTGCTCAACCCGTCGTTCTTTCACAGCACGACGCCGGGCGCGCCGCTGCCCGCGCTCGAACTCGCGAAGCGTCTCGAAGCCGGGGAGCCGCACGCGGTCGTGACCCTCATGCCGCTCTCCGTCGAGCCTGGCCAGACCTGGATTGCGCGCGTGCAGCCGCGCCTCGACCCGCAAACCGGACAACCCTACGCGCTCGACTTCAACCAGGTCGCGCTCGACCCCGTAACGGGCGCGGAGCAAGGCCGCCGCATGTGGGGCAAGGCGTCCCTTGCGCGCCAGAACCTGATTCCATTCCTTTACCAGCTTCACTACACGCTGTTCCTGCCGACGAAGATGGGCATCAACTTCGGCGTATGGACGATGGGCGTGGTGGGGATCGTGTGGCTGTTCGACGGTTTCATTGCGATCGTGCTCGCGTTCCCGAGCCTGAAAAGCTGGCGCAAGTCGCTCGCCTTTCGCGTGAAGCGGGGCGGCTACGCGCTCACCTTCGACCTGCACCGCTCCGGCGGCGTCTGGCTCTGGGGCTTGCTGATGGTGGTGGCCGTCACGTCGATCTCGATGAACCTCGGCGCGCAGGTCGTGCGCCCCGTGGTGTCGGTTTTCTCGACGCTCGCGCCGGACCCGTTCCGCAGCGTCGCGCCCGGCCCCGCGCTCACACCCGCCGAAGCAACGGCCGCGCGTGAGCGCATCGTGGCCGAAGCCACCGGTCTGGGCCGCCGAGAAGGCATCAGCGCGCCGCCGGGCGGGCTCTTCGCAGTGCCGGAGTCCGGCGTGTACGGCGTGGGCTACTACGCGGCGGGCAAGGACCACGGCGACGCGGGCCTGGGCAACCCCTGGCTCGTCATGAACGCGCGCACCGGCCAGGTGCTCGGCAGGCAGATTCCGGGCCATGGCAGCGCCGGCGACATCTTCATTCAGGCGCAGTTTCCGCTGCATTCGGGCCGCATCGCGGGGCTGGCGGGGCGTATCGCCATCAGCTTCACGGGGCTCGTCGTCGCGATGCTCAGCGTGACGGGCGTGCTCATCTGGCTCAAAAAGGCGCGGGCGCGGCGCAAGCCTGCAATGCAGGCGAAGCCGGCGAAGGCGGCGGCCAGCACGATCGGCACGCGCGAGCGGGCCACGAACTGACCGCGCGGACGAACGCGCAGCCAGACAAAAGGCCTTGCAACGATCACGCGCTGCAAGGCCTGATTCGTTTGAGGGCGCGAATTCGCGCGCCGCTCATCCCCGGCGCGTCACTTCATCGAACGCCGCCAGCAAGCGCTCGACATCGGCGGCATGAATGTCGCCCATCGTCGAGATGCGGAACAGTTCCGCCGACAAGCCGCCCTGCCCCGCGTAGATCACGAAGCCGCGCGCCTTGAGCGCGTCATGCAGCATCGGATAGTCGACGCCCGCGGGCAGCCGGAACGCGCGCAGCACCACCGACGATTCGTCCTTAGGCAGCACGCTCGCCATGCCGCGCGCGGCGAGCCCCGCGCGCACCTGCCCGGAGAGCGCTGCATAGCGCGCGTGACGCGCCTGCCAGCCGCCTTCGTCGGCGAGTTCGCGCAACGCCTCGACGAGCGCGTAGTACGCGTGCACGGAAGGCGTGAACGGCGTATTGCGCTGGTCTTGCAGCGCGGCGAGGCGCTTGAGGTCGAGATAGTAAGTGCGGCTATGCGCCTGTGCGAGCGCGGCGCGGCGCGCCACCACGAAGGCCGCGCCCGGCACGCCGTGCAGGCATTTGTTCGCCGTTGCGGCCACCGCCGCGATGCTCGTGTCGCCGAAGTCGATCGCTTCGGCACCGAAGCTGCTCACGCCGTCCACGAGCATCCGCACGCCGCGTGCGCGGCATGCTTCGCCCAGCGCGCGCAGATCGTTCAGGCGGCCCGTGGTCGTTTCGTGATGGATGATCGCGACGTGCGTGATCGACTTGTCGGCGTCGAGTGAGGCCGTGATGCGCGCGAGGTCCGGCGCCTGCATCCAGTCGTGCTTCACGACTTCATGCGCGATCCCGTACTGCTTCGCGATCGCGCTGATGCGCTCGCCGTACACGCCGTTTTCCACGATCAGCAGCTTGCCGTTCGCGGGCACGAGCGTCGAGATCATGCTTTCGACGGCGGCCGTGCCAGAGCCCGTCATGAGCACGGCCTGCCATTGCGCGGGATCGAGATCGTAGACGCCCACGAGACGCGTGCGCGCCTCTTCCTGCACGTCGAAGAACTCGCTTTCGCGATGGCACAGGTCTTCCTGGAGGAGGCTGCGGCGCACGCGTTCAGTGAGCGTGACCGGGCCGGGGTTGAGCAGCAGCATTGTCATGTCCTTCATGTTCTTATTGGGCAGACGCGTTGGCGAGCGCGCCGATGTGCCGCATCAGGCGCGTTTTCACATCGGGCGGCGTGATCGTGGGGCGCGGCAGGCCGTCGGGCGTGCCACGGCGGGTCGTCAGGCGTACGAAGCGTGTGCCTTCGACACCCGAAGCGCCCGGCGCGCGTTCCCGCGCGGCGGCAAGCACGCCATCGAGCACGGCGGGGTCGTCGCTTTCCACGGCATCCGCGTAGCCGCACGCGGCAGCCACGTTCGCGAACGAGACCTGCGCCGAGACGGTGGCCTGGCCGCCCGTGGAATCGTGCGCGCCGTTGTCGAGCAGCACGTGCGTGAGGTTCGACGGGCCATAGGCGCCGAGCGTCGCGAACGCGCCCATGCGCATGAGCGCGGCGCCGTCGCCGTCGAGCGCGACCACGTCGAGGTCGGGCCGCGCGAGCGCCAGGCCGAGCGCGAACGGCGTGACACAGCCCATCGAGCCCACCATGTAGAGCTGGTTCGAGCGGTCGTCGAGCGCATAGAGCTCGCGGCCGCAGAATCCCGTCGAGGCGACGACCACCGTCGATTGCGCGGGCGTCGCGGCGATCACGCGTTCGAGCGCCTGCTGGCGCGTGGGCAGTTGCTCAGGAGTCCGTCCGGTCCATTTCGCCTGCGCGACCGGCAGCGCATGCTTTTCCGGCATTGCGCCGCCGCCCGTGAGTTGGTATGGCGCGACGCTGCCCTTTTGCATGACGAGCGCGTACGGGCGGCCCGTTTCGTCCATATGCCGGATCGCGCGATCGAGCGCGCGAGCGATCTGGTCGGCTTCCGTCGGGAAGGTCTCCCACGGAATTTCCATCGTTTCCAGCATGTGCGGCGTGACCGGGCCCATCAGCGCGTGCTGCGGCTCGTCGGGCACGCCGGGCTGGCCGCGCCATGTCACGATCAGCAGTTGCGGCAGGCGAAAGGTCCACGTGAGCGAGGTGAGCGGGCTCACGGCGTTGCCGAGGCCCGAGTTCTGCATCATCGTGATGCCGCGCTTGCCAGCGAGCGCCACGCCCGCGATCAACGCGACCGCGTCGCCCTCGTTCGCCGCGCTCACGTAGTGCAGCGACGGGTCCTGCAGCACGTAGTTGATGAACGGCGTGAGGTACGAACACGGCACGCCCGCGTACCATTCGAAACCGCGCGAGCGCGCCGCTTCGACGAATTGTGCGGCTTCGATCATGCCTCGCCCTCCGCGCCGACCGGCGTTTGCGAATGCGTATAGACGCCCTGGGCGAAATCGCCCGCGCGGCGGAAGTCTTCCAGGTCGTTCACACCGCGCCAGTGGCCGCGCACGTATTGCACTTCGACCTTCTCGCCGTCCGCGATCAGCGCGTTGAGCAGCGCCGGCATGTCGAGCGTGTCGAAATCGGCGCGCGTCTGCAGTTGCGCGAGCTTGCCCGCGAGCTTCGCGCGGCCCGCGCCGCGCACGTTCACGAGACCGATCCAGCGGCCATGCGGCACAGCGTCGTGCTGGCCGTTCGCGGCCGGCTCGCTTGCCACGCGCTCGAGGAACACCTTGTTGCCGAACAGGCCGCGGTCGTCGCCCGACGAGCACCATGCGAAGTCGCGCGTGCTGCTGCTCTCCGACTCCGGCGACGAATCCACCACCACGCTGAAGTCCGCCTCGCTTTCCACGAGATCGCGCAGGATGTAGCTGCGGAACAGCAGGTCGCCGTACGAGATCACGGTGTCGTTATCGAGCGCGCCCACGGCGCACGCAAGCGAAGCCAGCTCGTTCGTCTGCGCGAAACGCTCGTTGCGCACGAGCTTGATGCCGGCGGTGTCGATCGCTTCGGCCTTGTAGCCGCCCACCACCGTGATGTCGTTGACCGACTGCTTCTTGAACGCGTCGACGAGCCAGCGCAGGAGCGGCTTGCCCGCAACCGGCAGCATGACCTTGGGCTTGTCTTCCGTGTAGGCGTCGAGGCCCGATCCGCGGGTCGCGGCCAGCACGATCGCCGAACCTGCGCCGCGCGATGTGGCGGAAAGGTAGCGGTCTTCGGCTTCCGAGTATTCGTCGGCGTTCTGCAGACGGAAGATTTCGTTGACGGTCGCGATGCGGTCTT